>SYFI01000109.1 GCA_005800465.1 Actinomycetota bacterium
GCCGATCTTGCGGTGCCCATGACCGCTGAGGGGAGTCACCTGCGCATCGCCGCGGAGCGTGTGACCGGCCTCGAGACATGGTGCGACGAGGTCAACGACACGCTGGGGCCACTCGACAGCTTTGTGCTGCCGGGCGGCACGGCCGCGGCTGCGCACCTGCATGTGGCACGAACGGTGTGCCGCCGCGCTGAGCGCGCCGTGGTGATGCTTGCCGACCACGAGGAGATCGGCGTCAACGTCATCGCCTACGTCAACCGGCTCTCGGACCTCTTCTTCATCCTCGCCCGTGGTTCGAACCACGCGGTGGGGCGCCCGGACGTACTGTGGGTGCCGGGCGGCGGGGCTTCCACGGCCTAGGCCGGCGCGGGTGGTGGGCGCGTCTCGGCCGATCCGCCTCGGATTCCGCGCCACACGAGCGGGATGCCGATAAGAATGAGCACCACTGAGATCACTTGCGCAGTGGTCATTCCGGCGAAGGTCACAGGGGTGGCACGCACGAACTCCACCAGTAGCCTTTCGACACCGGCGAGCACGAGGTAGAGCCCGAACAGCGACCATCCGGCCGTAAGGCGCCCACGAAAGCGCCACAGCACCCAGAAGACCACCAGCATGGCGATGCTCTCGTAGACGGGGGTGGGGTGAACGATTTCGGTGGTGGGGACCATGCCGTCGGGGTACGACATTCCCCACGGCAGGCTCGTGGCACTGCCGTAGTCACCGTCCCCGGCCAGCTGGCACCCGATGCGTCCGATCACATACGCCAGGGCCAGCGGGGCCGCCACTGCATTGGCCATGACGCCCAGAGGAATGCGCTTCCAGGTGGCAATAAAGATAACGCCGATCACGCCACCGGCGACGCCGCCGTACCAGACTAGGCCTGAGCCGGAGAAGAGTCCCTGGCCCGGCTCGCCCCAGTGCTCGGCGACGTAATAGAGACGTGCGCCGATGAATCCACCGATGCCTCCCGCGAACACGATCTCAAGCGAACTCGACGGGTCGTATCCACGCTGGCGAAGATCAATTGCGAGGAACACCCCGGAAACGATGATGGCGAGCGCGGCCATCAGTCCAAATGAATACAAGGTGAAAGGCCCGATCGACCCGAAGCTTGGAAGCACTGGTTAGGCGTTCATTGCTCGGGGCACCGCCGTCACCGGTGCTGCTGTCTCTGCGGAGCGCGTCGTGCTCACTGTCGGATCACCGGCCGTACGCGTCCGATCGGCCCTGGTGCGACGAACGACCGTGCGGATGACCAAGCCTGTTCCTGAGATGCCGGTCATGAGAGCAGGAATATTCTGGCAGACGATGCACATTCAACACCTCTTCTTAGATGCACCAAGCGTACCGGTCTGCAGACCGGTATCCGATAAGGCTGGTTACGTGGTCCCGGGCGGTGCGTCGTGGCATCGCGTGGTCAAGCACTTCCTCACCGATATCTTAGGGGCGGACGACGCCGACGATGTCGCTACGGCTCGACACGGGCGCCACGCGAACCACGTCGCCCGTGCGCGGGGCATGAACCATCATGCCGTCACCGATATAGATGCCCATGTGGCCGAGCCCATTCAGCATCACCAGATCGCCGGGCTGATACTGCCCGGGGGGGACCTGCGGGAATGCGGACCAAATCGCATACGTGTAATGCGGAACGCTTTTGCCGATCTGGGCGTATGCGTAACTGGCAAGCCCGGAGCAGTCGAAGCCGGACGGCGAGGCGCCCCCCCATACATACGGGACGCCCTGATACTGCATGGCGATACGCGCGGCTTCTGCGTTGCCGGCGCCATCGGGCAGCGGCCCGTCAAAAGGTTTGTACCCAGTTGATGCAGCGGCGAGTGCAGCGCTGCGCTGGCGCGCCGCCTCTTCGGCGATCGCGGCACGCAGGTCGGCCCGTGCGTTCTGAAGCACGCTCTTTCGTTGGGCTAGGATGGCCTCAATGCGTGACTTCGCCGCAGCAGCGTTGGTCACCTCAACCTTGGCGGACTCGCGATCTTTCATGAGTTGTACGCCGATGCGGACGGTGCGGTCGCGGAAGGTGCGCATGTTGCCCACCACATGGGCGTCCTCGGTGCCGGCACGCTGAATGGCGTCCACCTGGCCTATGGCATCGGTGAGGCTGCCGCTTGAGACGAGGACCTCGACGAGTGACGGGTCGGGATGACGGTAGAGCGCATCCATGCGCTCGCTGAGGATGCGCTGCGAGATGTGCAGGTCGGCGATCGCCTTCTTGAGCACACCCTCATTCTTTGTGATGTCGGCCCGAATGTTGCCGAGCTTCCACACGGCGCCGTTGTACTTCTCGGCCGCGACCCCGACCTGATGGCCAAATGCATCGAGCTTCGCCTGCAGGCGCTTGACGGCGGCCTTCTTCTCGCGCACCGTGTACGGGGCGCCCGACGTGATGGCGGGTACGCCAATGCCCGCCATGAGTGCGGAACCGGCGAGGATTGAGGCGAGCACGCGACGCGCTCGTGGTATCAGATTGGCCTGCTGCACGAAATACGACCCTTTCACGAAATGGCACCCTGTAGGGAAATCCCGGTTGCACGTGACACATGCGGCGTTTCGTGTTGATCCTGTCCGGGGCGATGACCACAATCCAGAACGTGAGGCGACGCGTGCCATGTTCATTTCGCGGGATCGCCGCCGGGGCCTGCGTTTGCGCCCTGGCGGCCGGATCCGCCTTTGGCGCGGGCACTTCCGACCCGATCGCCCGTGGTATCGGTGCCATCGTGCCCGGCCGCAACCTCGCCATGGCCGCCGCTGGGCCGCATCATCCCACGCGATCGGCCACTGCAACCCCATCTGGTCCCGTTGCAGCAGGCGGCACCGTGTCGGTGAATGTGGGGGCAGGGCCGGGCGGATCGGGCGCGCTCGCCGAGGCCGAGGCCGACGCCTCGGGCGTACGGCTGTTTGGCGGCCGGGTGGTGGTGAATGCGCTGCATGTGGGTATCCGGTCCGATGCCGGTGCCCAGGGCACCGAAGCGGGCGTGGTGGCCTGGTCTGCCGACATCACCGTCGATGGTCAGGACATCGCCGAGCAGCCGGGGACACCCGTTGACATTGCGGGCATCGGCACACTGACGTTGATGGAGCAGTTGGTGGATGGCGGAACGGTGACCGCCAACGCCCTGCGCGTGCAGATCACCGATCCTGCGTCGGGCCTCGCAGTGGGCACCGACGTGGTGCTCGGGCACGTCAAGGGGACCACCGGGGATCCTATTCCCGACTCGCCATCTCCTGACCCCGGGAGTGCACCGAGTGCCCCGGGAGCCGCCGGGCCCGCAGATGGTGCCGATGGGTCGCGTTCGGCAGGGGGTCGCGCGCTCCCTATTGCCCCGGCTCCGACGATGACCCCGGTACCCGGTGCGACGTCGCCGCTCACTCCGTCGTCGGGTCTCGGGTTGCCGCGCCAAGTCGCTCCGGGTGTGACGGTGGTACCCACATCGGCGGGCTACGTCTTCCCGGTCGCGGGTGGCACGTCCAACGACTTCTCAGACGACTACGGAAACCCCCGTGCCGACACCGGGTGGCACCAGGGCAACGACATCTTTGGGCCGGCGGGTACCCCGCTGGTGGCCGTGGCCGATGGCACGCTGTCGAAGGTGGGGGTCAACCGCCTGGGTGGTAACCGCCTGTGGCTCACCGACGACCGTGGCACGGCCTACTACTACGCGCATCTCTCAGCGTTCTCGCTCGCTGCCACCGAAGGTGCCCGGGTGCGGGCTGGTGAGGTCATCGGGTTTATGGGCAACACGGGCAATGCCATCAGCACCCCGCCACACCTGCACTTTGAGATGCACCCGGGGAATGGCGACAGCGTGAATCCGTACCCGTACTTGATGGCGTGGCTGCGTAACGCACCGGTGGCCCGAGCGTTTACCGCTGCCACCGTGTCGGTGGGCCATGTGCCCGCCGCCGGTACCACGCTTCTGGGTGCAGTTCCCATCGCCGAGGCCGTCGCCGGCCCCGGCGATGGCACCGCGGTGGCCGTCCGCTAAACGGCGCGTGCCCCACGCTTGGGGAGCACCACGGCCTGCAGCATGTCGGCGTTGAAGGCACCCACGCCCTCACCGTCCACCGCGTAGTGGTACATGGCCTCCGACAGGATCTGGTTGAGCGTGCTGGCGAGCACCGATCCGATGATGACGAGCAGCCCGCCGACGACAGCCAGGGCGATGCCTCCGGCAACAGACGTGCCTCCTGCCATGGCAATACCGAGAAGCACGAGCACAATGCCGGGGAGCACAATCAGCACGCCGACGATGCCACCGGTGACGGCCTGACCGGTGACCTGCTGGCCCCAGCGCTGCTTGAACAGCGACGATGAGCGCTTGAGGGCATTGATGGGGCCGGCTCCCTCAAAGGTGATGACGGGCACCGCGAGGAATGACACGAGCGCCCAGGCGACACCGGCGAGCGCGCCGACGATGGCACCACCCGCGCCATCGAAGCGGGCCTCGATCGCACGGATGATGATGGCGACCGTGGTCACCACAAGTGCCCACTTGGCGATCTGCGGGATGCGCTCACGCGAGACGTGAAGGCCGTCTCGCAGAGGGCACGATTCACCGCGCAGCGCCCGATCGGTTGCCGCGCAGAGGCCCACCCCGAAGAACACCCCGGTGAACGCTGCCAGATAGGCGCTGACGGCGAACAGCACGATTGCGGCCCACAGGACGTTGGCGACCACCAGCAGAAGGATTCCGGGGAGCACGGGGGTGATCGTGATGGCAAGAGCAACGGCCATTCCCGCGATGGGAAAGGTCATAAGGCTCTTGTGATCGCGCAGTGTGCGCCAGCTGATCTTCGCGAGTGCGATTCCGGTGCGGAATCGTTAGTGCTTGGGCATTGAGGCGCGCGTCCTTTGGTCAGACGCCGAAGCTGTCCCCGCACGAGCAGGTACTGGTGGCGTTGGGATTTTTGATCACGAAACCGCGCCGCATGAGCGTGATGGTGTAGTCAACCACGGATCCACTTACGTAAATCGCGCTTTTAAGATCCAGGAGCACCCGGATACCGTTGCTCTCGATCTGCCGCTCGTCGGGCGCGGGCACCGCACCGCGTGGAATCAGATCGATGGAGTATTCGAGGCCGGAGCAGCCGCCAGCGTGGATACGCAGTCGCACGCCATGGTCCATCCCCTCGCGGTCAGCCGACTCGCGCACGTATCCGGCGGCCGCATCGGTAACCGCGAGGCCAGCCCCCGCACCTGTGGCCTGCTGCTCGCGGGCCGCTCGCGCGCGCTCGCGTGCGGCGGCCTTCTTCTGGTCGAGCGTGAGCGCTTGGGCAGGGGCGGCCTGATCAGCCATAGCCCATCACCTTCATCAGCAGCTTGCCGTCGTCAGTCATCTTATCGGGGCCCCACGGCGGATCCCAGACCCAGTTGACGTCAACCGCCGTCACACCATCGAGTGGCTCTACAAACTTGCGCACGTCGGCGATGATCTGCTCGGTGAGTGGGCACCCCATGGATGTGAGGGTCATGTCGATGTCCACCTTGCCGGTGGCCTCATCCACAGTCACGTTGTAGAGCAGGCCCAGATCGACCACGTTGATACCGATCTCTGGGTCGTCCACCTGCTTCATCGCTTCCCGGACGTCGTCCTGGTTCACCATCTCAGCCTCCGTGTGCGGTGATCTCACGATAGCTGGCGATCGCGTCGCGAAGCGCCAGCCATGACAGCAGTGCGCATTTGACGCGCACTGGGTACTTGGCCACACCCTCCAGGGCGATGGCATCGCCCAGCAGATCCTCGTCGGGCTCCGCGCCGCCGTGCATCATCAGGCGGAAGTGCTCCACGATCTCGAGAGCCTCATTCAGGTCCTTGTCAGCCACCACCTCTGTGAGCATCGATGCTGCGGCCTGGGAGATGGAGCAGCCATCACCGTCGGCTCGGATTTCGACGATGCGGTTGTCCTCCACGCGGATGTCGAGGAAGCACTCGTCGCCGCACACCGGATTGTGCTCGTGCACCGATGCCGAGGGTTTCTCGATGCGCCCCCGGCCGCGGCGGTTGCGGTAGTGATCGAGGATGAGCTGCTGGTACAGGTCGTCGAGCCCACCCATGGTCAGACCCCGAACCAGGTGCGGCACTCGATGAGGGCGTCCCGCAGAGCGAGGATGTCCTCATCGGTGGTGTAGACGTGGGCACTGGCGCGCGTGGTGCTCTGGGTACCGAGCACGCGCATAAGCGGCTTGGCGCAGTGGTGGCCGGCCCGCACGCACACGCCCTTCGAATCGAGGAACTGCGCGATGTCGTGGGGGTGGACGGCATCGAGGGTGAACGACACGGCCGCGCCGCGCCGGTCGGGATCTCTGGGCCCGAGAATGGTGAGGCCGGGCACTTCGCCCAGCGCGTCGATCATCATTTCTGCGGTGGCCCGCTCGTGCTCGCGCACACGGTCCATCCCGAGTGCCTCAAGGTATTCAACCGCGGCACCGAGCCCCACGGCCTCGGCGATTGGCGGGGTTCCCGCCTCAAACTTCCAGGGGATCTCCGCCCACGTGGAGCCCTCGGTGGTGACGTCGGAGATCATCTCGCCTCCGCCCAGGAACGGCTCCATTGCATTGAGGCGTTCTGGCGTGGCGGCCAGCGCGCCGATGCCCGTCGGGCCGAGCATCTTGTGCCCGGTGAACACAAGGAAGTCGCTCCCGATTGCCGTGGCATCAACCGGCATGTGGGGCACGCTCTGAGTAGCGTCAATCATGGTGAGCGCGTCGGCCTGATGCGCCATCTCCACGATCTCGCGCACGGGGTTGATGGTTCCGAGCACGTTGGACACGTGCACGGCGGCGACCATGCGGGTGCGGGGACCGATGAGCGCCCGCAGGGCATCGAGCTCGACTTCACCCTGAGGGGTAAGCGGGGCGAACAGCACCTTGGCGCCGGTCATAGCGGCCACGATCTGCCACGGCACTATGTTGGAGTGGTGCTCCATCTCAGTGACCACGATCTCGTCGCCCTCGCGCAGCTCGCGCACACCCCACGCCCAGGCCACCAGGTTGATGGCCTCAGTGGCGTTCTTGGTGAGCACCAGCGCCTCGCGCGGGTGGTTGATGAGGCGCGCAGCCGCTGTGCGCCCCGACTCAAAGCGATCGGTTGCCTCGGCGGCCATCTCGTACACGCCGCGGTGCACGTTGGCGTTAGTCTCGCAGTAGTACGCGTTCATCGCATCCAGCACCACCTGAGGCTTCTGCGAGGTGGCCGCGGAATCGAGGTAGTGCACAGGGCGGCCGTCGGGCCGCTGGGCGACGAACATAGGGAACTCCGCGCGGATCGCGCGGGCATCCAGCGCGGGGCTCCCCGTGGTCGTCATCAGTTCGGGGCGTTGGCCGGCTCGTGCGAGCCGAACCCCACGTAACCCTTGTCCTCAAGCTGCTCGGCCATCTCGGGACCGCCCGTCTGGGCGATGCGCCCCTCAAACATCACGTGCACGACGTCCGGTGTGATGTAGCGCAGGATGCGCGTGTAGTGGGTGATGATGAGGCATCCGAGGTCGGGGCCGCGCTGGGCGTTGACGCCCTCCGACACAATGCGGAGCGCATCGACGTCGAGTCCTGAGTCGGTCTCGTCGAGAATGGCGAACTTCGGCTCGAGCAGCGCC
>SYFI01000009.1 GCA_005800465.1 Actinomycetota bacterium
ACCATTCGCGCGCCTGTTTACGCAGGGAATGATCCACCCCCAG
This sequence comes from Actinomycetota bacterium, assembly GCA_005800465.1. Taxonomy (GTDB): domain Bacteria; phylum Actinomycetota; class Thermoleophilia; order Miltoncostaeales; family Miltoncostaeaceae; genus SYFI01. The sequence continues at coordinate 44 of SYFI01000009.1, forward strand.
GGCGCCAAGATGAGCAAGAGCCGCGGCAACGTGGTGCCCCCCGACGACATCATCAACCGGTTTGGTGCCGACACGCTGCGCCTGTACATCCTGTTCATGGGCCCGGCGGCAGATGATGCCGAGTGGAGCGATTCGGGCGTTGAGGGGCAGCGGAGGTTTCTCGACCGCGTGTGGCGGCTGGTGATGGCGCTTCCAGATGACGGGGCGGGCGGGCGTCCCACTCCGGACGAACTTGCGGGTGACGATGCTGCGCTGGCGCTGGTGCGAAAGGCCGAGGCCACCGTCGACAAGGTGAGCGACGACATCGGCGAGCGCTTTTCATTTCACACGGCCATCAGCGCCATTCAGGAACTGGTGAACCACGCCACGCGCGACGCCGGTGGTGGCACGCTCGCCACGCCGACGGGGCACCGGGCCCTGCACCATGCGGCACGCACCACGGTGTCGCTGCTCTTTCCCTTTGCCCCGCACATCGCAAGTGAGTTGTGGGAGCGCATGGGTGGCGGCGAGCGGCTGTGGGAGGAGCCTTGGCCCCTGGCCGATCCGGCGTTCCTCATTGCCGACTCGATGACCATTGTGGTGCAGGTCAACGGCAAGTTGCGCGACCGTATTGAAGTGGCCCCCGGCATGGACGATGACGCCCTGCTGGAGATGGCGCTTGCGCTGCCCAAGGTGGAGGCAGCGCTCGGCGGGGCAGAGATCAAGCGGAAGATCGTGGTGCCCGGAAAGCTGGTGAACCTGGTGGTGGGCGGGACGTAACCAACCCGTGCGGGTGTTGGCACGGGGTGTCACCCACGTGCGTGCCCCGGGTTCATAGCGTGGGGCTATGGACCGATTGCTGCCATGGCTTCGCCGGAGCGGATGGATGTATGCCCTCGTCGCCGTGGTGCTGGCGGTGGTGGCATTCCGATGGGCCGTGCAGGGGCATGACGGGTCCACCACCACCGGCGGCACGGGCACATCGACGGCGGGCCTGGTGCGCCGACCGGTGACCACCTCAATGCCCGTCGTGCATGTGGCCGGCGAGGTGCGGCATCCGGGCGTCTACCGAATTGGGGGCAACTCAAGGGTGATCCAGGCCATTCGTCTGGCGGGCGGCCCAACCGGCCGGGCGAATCTACAGGGGCTCAACCTCGCGGCACCGGTGGCGGACGGGCAGCAGATTCTCGTACCCGCCCGCGTCAGCGCAGTGGCGGGCGGGACAGCATCTGCATCGGGCACGCGGCGCGGCCCCATCAGCCTGTCGTCGGCAACTGCGGCTGACCTCGAAGCCCTCGATGGCGTGGGACCGGCTCTGGCCGCCCGCATTCTGGAATGGCGGCAGGCGCACGGTGGGTTCTCATCGGTGGACCAGGTGGACGACGTCCCGGGAATCGGCCCAGCGCGCCTCGAGGCCCTGCGGCCGCATCTGACCCCGTGACCTATGCCGGCGGTGCGCCGGCATTCGCTCGGCACGCACCGCTGGTGATGCTGTGCGCACTGGCGGCGGGGTTGCTGGTGGGCCCTCACGGCGTGCCTGCGGCGTGGGCCGCCATGGGGGCGGCCGGGTGCGGATGCTCTGCGGCCATCGCGGTGCGTGAGCGGCATTCAGGGGCAGCCACCGCGATGCTGCTGGCCGCGTGCCTGATGGCCGGGGGCGCATGGGGAGCAGCCCGGGTTCAGGTGATCGACGTGGCGCCGATGCACCAGTTGGGTGGGGCGAGCGGCACAGTGGTGGTTGATACCCCGCCCGCTGTCACCGCCTATGGCGCTCGCGCTCAGGTGCTGGTGAACCACCTTGCGGGATCGGTGGCCGTCGCCCCGGGCACGCGATTGCTGCTGGATCTGCCGAGTTCCGCACCCGTGCCGCGAGTGGGGTTCGTCATCAAATTGAGCGGAGCGCTGGCGCCGGCCGCAGAATCCGGTGCCCCCACGTGGTGGCGGGCCTATTTGCGGCGCCAGCACATTGCGGGCCGTCTGCGTGCCCACAGTTGGACTCAGGTAAGGGTGAGGGGAGGGCCGATGGGTGCGCGCGATGCCCTTCGGCGATGGGCAGGCGACAACGTCGCGCAAGGACTCTCCGGCGACTTGGGGGCCATTGTGCGGGGGATGGCTCTGGGGGGAGGGGCGGGTCTCACCGATGACACCGCGCAACAAATACGCGATGCGGGCCTGTGGCATCTGCTTGCCGTAAGTGGACAGAACGTGGCGGTGGTGGGTATCGGCATGGCAGCCCTGCTGGGCGCCGCGGGGGTATCCCGGCGATCGCGGCTGCTCGCATCGGGCGCCGCAATGGCTGCCTACTGCCTGGCCTGTGACGGGGGCGCATCGGTGGCGCGCGCGGGCCTGATGGGGGCCGTGGCGCTGATGGCCGATCTGGGCGGGAGGCCCCGCGCCCGGTGGTACGCGCTGATGCTCGTGCTGGTTGTGTTGCTGGCGTTGGATCCCCTGTCGGCCGACGATCCCGGGCTTCAGTTGTCGTTTGCCGCCGTTGCGGGGCTTTTTACCATTGCGCCCCCGCTGGCTGTGTGGCTGCGCGGATTCATGCCGGGGCGTATTGCCGACCTGCTTGCGCAGTCGGGCGCAGCCGGACTCGCCACCGCGCCGGTGCTTGCATCGGGGTTTGGCCAGATCTCGACAGTCGGGCTGGTGGCCAACCTCGTGGCGGTCCCGGTGGCAGGGCCGGTCGTAGTTGTTGCGCTGCTCGGAACCGTGGCCCATTCGGTATGGGTGCCTGCGGGGGTGGGGCTCGCGTGGATCGCAGCCATGGGGGCTGGCATCGTGATGGGGGTGGCGCGCGTGACGGCGGCCATTCCGGGAGCGGTGGTGGCGGTGCCGGGCTGGGGGGTGGGTCCTCTCGCGCTGGTGGCCGCGTCGCCCGCGTTGGTGTGGGCATGGCTTCGGCGGGTACCCAAGACGGCAGTGGGACCGGGGTGGGGACTGCCGGGGCGCGGCCATTGGATGCGCGTGGGTCTTATCGGCCTGACGGGAGTCGTCGTGATTGCCACCGCCGGGCTACCGGGGTGGACCGGCTCCGGCGCACTGCCCGGGGGGCCCGCGCTGCGCGTGCTTGACATCGGACAGGGATCGGCGGCGGTGCTCCGCGACGGTGCACGGGCCCACGTGCTGGTGGACTGCGGCCCACCGGGCGAGCCCCCGCCGGTAATCGACGCACTGGCCCGGGCCGGCATGGATTCGGTGGGGATCATCATCATCAGCCATGGCGCGCTGGATCACGCAGGAGGAGCCATTGCGGTGATGGATGCCATGCCCGTTGGCCGGGTGCTGCTGCCCGATCCGGATCACGATGCTCCACTGGTGCGTGAGGTGGCCGCGCATGCGATGGCGCAGGGTGTGCCCGTGACGTGGGTATCGGCAGGGAGCGAGATCTCAATTGGGCCGTGGAGCGCGCGCGTGATTGGTCCGGGGCCGGACGATGCGCGAAGCACCGAGGCGAATGACCGCAGCCTGGTGGTGCTTGCCCGTGCCCCCGGCCTGTCGGCGCTCCTGCCCGGAGATGCCGAGGGCAATGTGCTGCGCGACCTCTCGCTCCCGCCCACGCCGGTGCTGGTGGTGTCACATCACGGGTCGGAGGATCCGGCCATACCCCCGGTACTTGCGCGCCTGCGACCAGTGGTGGCGGTGGTATCAAGTGGGGCAGGCAACCACTACGGCCACCCGCGGGCACAGGTGCTGACGGCGCTGGCGGATGCCGGGGCCGGGGTGCTTCGCACGGATTCGGGCGGGGATGTGGATATTCGAGCAGGGCAGGGCGGAATCGTCGTGCGCCGCGGGTAACCTGACGATGTGTCTGAGCCCAAACCACTGAAGCCCGTTTATTGGATGTACGGCGAGGACCGGGCCAAGGTTGACCGTGCCCTGCGCCGGCTCGTGGCACGCGTCGAGGCCGAAGGCGGCATGCCGGCCGAGCGCTTTGAGGCCGGTGAGGTGAGTGTCCTGGAGGTGCGCGCGGCATGTGAGGCCATGTCGTTTGGCGGCACACGTCTTGTGCTGGTACGTCGGGCGGATCAGTGGAAGGCGGCCGACGTGGAGCCGCTCATCGATTACCTCGATGACCCCTTGCTCTCAACGTGCTTGGCGTTTGTATCTGACGGTGCACCCACACCGAGGATGATGAAGGCGGTGGAGGCCTCGGGCCAGTTGCTGGCGTTCGGCCCGCCGGCGATGGCGTCGGGGAAAGAGCGCATCGCGTGGTTCACCAGATATGTCCAGGACGAGGTGAAGAAGTACGGCAGCAGCATCAGCGCGAAGCTCGCCGCCGAGGTCGTAACCCGGGCGGGGCGTGCGGGCGAGGATGCCGGCCATTTGGCGAACGAGGCGACGAAACTGGCGATGGCCGCGGGCGACGCCGCCGTGAGCCAGGACGACGTCGACGCGCTTGTGGTGGTTGACCCGCAGGCAAAGGCGTATCTGCTGGGCGATCTGATCGTGCAGGCCGATGCCCGTGGTGCGTACGCGATGCTTGCCGACCTTGCGGGTGGAAGCGAGACCACCGAGCCCATCGTCATCCAGCGCATGCTGGCGCGGCACTTCCGGGGCATTGCCGTTGCTCAGGGGCCGGGTGCCACGCAATCGGACGTTGAGCGCATTGCCGGCCTCAAGGGGTATCCGGCGCAGAAGGCCGTGGAACAGGCCCGGCAACTCGGACCCGGGGCGGGTGAGTGGTGCGTGGCCCGGCTCGCCGATCTGGAACTGGACTTGCGGGTGTCGTCGCTGAAGGACCTCGGCGAGGCATCCGGCGACGGCGCGCGGATGGTGCTGGAACTCGGTGTACGCGACCTGCTGGGTGCCTGCCGGGGATGAACCGGGGAGCCCCGGCGCCATCTCGGCACCGGATCTCGACCCTGTATCTCTAGACGGCTCTGGTCACCAGACGTGCGACGCGCGCCTTGCGACGGGCGGCGGTGTTCTTGTGAAGTGCACCGCGGGCGGCTGCACGATCGATGGTCTTCACCATCTCTCCCGCCTGCTCCGGAGTGATGCTCTCACCCTCGGTGACGGCAGTCGTAAGACGCTTCATTCCCGAACGAACGGTCGAGCGATAGCGGATATTGGTGTCCCGCTGCTTGAGCGATCTCCGGTTGCGCTTCTTCTGCTGCTTGATGTTTGCCACGCGTGGGTCTCCCGGTTCCTGTAGGTCGGCCCGGTATCGTAGCAATGGATGACCTCGGCGACAGAACGAGCGTGACGGACACGGCCGAAGGAACCGACGGGCGACCCAAGGGTGGCCTTGGCCGGTCCACGGCCGTGTTCTCATTCTGGACCGCCGTCAGCCGCATCGCGGGGCTCGCCCGCGAGGTTGTGGCGGCTGCCCTGTTCGGTACTCAGGGCGCCATCAATGCGTTCGTCATCGCGTTTCAGGTGCCCAATCTGCTGCGCAGTCTTGTGGCCGATTCGGCCATCTCTGCCGCGTTCGTTCCCATCTACACGCAGTTGCAGGAACAGGGGCGCAAGCAGGACGCCCGCCGGCTGGTGGGCGCGCTGTCCAGCGTCATCGTGCTGGGGCTCAGTGCCATTTCCCTGGTGGCCATCCTCACCGCGCCATGGGTGATGCCGCTCTTCGCACCGGGGCTCGACTCATCGCTGCAGCATTATCTCATCAGCCTGGCGCAGGTGATGTTTCCCATCGTGCCGCTGCTGGGGCTCACGGGGATCGTGGCCGCCGTGTTGCAGGCCGAAGGGAGGTTCACGCCCACCGCATTCGTTCCCGTGCTGTGGAACGCGGTGATCCTGCTGTGCCTAGTGGGCATCAGCCCGTTTGTGGCATCCGACGAGCGCATCTGGGTGTACGCCATCGGCATCCTGCTGGGCACGGTGGCCCAACTGATCTACCTGCTGCCGTACATGCGGGGCTTCGGGCCATTCCCCATCAGCATGGGGTTTGGCAACCACATGGTGCGCCGGGTGCTCATTCTCATGCTGCCGGTCACGGTGGGGCTCGGGCTCATCAATATCAACGCCCTCGTGGACGCGGTCTTCGCCACTTTGGTGAGCGACCAGGACGTGCGCGCAATTGACGCGGCATTCCGCCTGTACATCCTGCCGCAGGGAATCTTCAGCGTCGCCATCTCCACCGTGCTCTTTCCCACCATCTCCCGTATGGCCGCCAAGTACGACATGCCGGGCCTGCGGACGTCTGTCGACTCGGGCCTCAGGCAGATCTTCTTCCTTCTTCTGCCAGCCACGGCATTTCTCATGGTGCTCTCCATGCCCGTGGTGCGACTTGTGTACGAGCGCGGTGCGTTCAACGACTACTCCACCCTGATCACGTCCGAGGCGCTCTTCTTCTTCACGATCGGCCTGGTGTTCAACGGAGCCAGCCTGCTGCTCATCCGCGCATTCTTCAGCATGCAGCAGCCGTGGCTGCCAACGTTCATCGCCGGTGGGGGGGTGCTGCTGAACGTGGTGCTCAATGCCATCTTCTTCAAGCCCTTCGGTATTGGCGGCATCCCACTCGCCACCAGCATCACCTCGTTTGTCACCTTCGCCCTCTTGCTGCACTTCCTCAGCAGGCGGACTGGGGGCATGAACCTGCGCCATGTGGTCGACGGCTTCGTCAAGGCGCTGATCGCCGCGGGGTTGGCTGCGGTTCTGGCGCGTGCCACCTGGTTCGTGCTGGATGGCTGGCTCGGGGCGTCGTTCCCCGCGCAGGTGGTGAGCGTGGGAATGGCCGGAGTCGCCTGCATCGCGGCGTTCCTCGCGGCGGCACAGGCGTTTGGGATGCCCGAGATCGCGGCCGGCCGACGACTGCTGAGCGCCCGGCGCGGCGTGCGATAGGGTCGCTCGCGTGGATCAATCGCATATCCGGAACTTCTCGATCATCGCCCACATCGACCA
>SYFI01000110.1 GCA_005800465.1 Actinomycetota bacterium
ACGGCGGGAGCGCGGGTTCGAATCCCGCTGGGGGTACTTCAGTCGTCGGCTCTCGGCGGCACCATGGTGGGGTAAATCTCCAGGTCCCACCACTTGGAGATGGGCAAGGTCATGATGGTGGCCTCGGCGGCCGCGTCGTCGTCGGCGAATACCTCGATGAACACCTTGCCCTGCGGGATGGCCAAGTGGATCTGCCCCATCCGGCCCTCCGCCGTGAGCACCTTCACCTGCGCACGCTCTGCGTCGGCGACGGCGAACACCTCATCCATGTCGGTGCCCTGCCTGAACGTTGCAACAACCATGTACACAGCCATCCTCTGCTCCTCTACTCGGCTTTGGTGTCCGCAACCAGCGCGGCCAGACGGCGTTGGGTCTCTTGCATGCCTTCGACCATGCCAGATGAGATCTGGTTGGTGAGCCCCTCCGGTGGGGGGTGCGTAAGGGCAATGGCCAGACGCGTGGTGCCGTCGGGTTGGGCCGTGAGCGTGGCGTCCTCAACGACCCCAGAATCGGGAAATGGATCGAACACGGAGGTCTGGCGCAACCGCGACGGTCGCTCCACGTGCAGGTACTCGCCCCCGAACCCGAACACGTTGTCGTGCGCCAATAGCTCGAAGCGCCAGCGGCCACCCACGCGCACATCCATCTCCACCACGCGGGGGTGATGGTGCGCGGGGCCCCACCACTCAGGAATACGGGCGGGATCGGTCATCACATCCCAAAGCACCTCCGGCGTACAGCGGAATAGGCGCTCGAGCCGCGCGTCGCGGTCACCCACAAGAGTGATGCTGGTGCGTTCCATATCGGTCATCGTCGGGAGGGTACGCTGCCACAATGCACACGGAACCCGATCTCCCGCGCCGCTTCCTTGCAGAGTTCCTCGGCACGTTTGTGCTCGTTGCCGGGGGGTGTGCCGCGGCGGCCGTCAACTTCCGCATGGACGGAATGCTTGGGGGGCACGTCGGTATTGCCGTGGCCTGGGGCCTGTTTGTGGCCATGGTAATCTTCGCCATCGGGCATCTGTCCGGAGCCCACATCAACCCGGCAATCACACTTGCACTTGCCGGGGGACGACACTTCCCATGGAGGGAGGTGATCCCGTACTGGGTGGCGCAGATCGGTGGTGCCATGTGCGGCGCGCTCGCCATCTCGGGTCTGTTCGGCGACGAGAGCGGCCTGTCTCTTAACCAGCCGCACACCGTGGGCAGCGCCGCAGCGGTGATGATTGAGATCGCCATCACGGCAATCCTCATGCTGGTGGTCATGGCCGTGCCCACCGACACCCGCGCGCAGGGCGCCCTTGCCGCAGTGGCGATTGGCATCACGGTGGTGGCCATGGGCCTGGTGATGGGGCCGATCACCGGGGCCTCGATGAACCCGGCACGCTCCATTGGCCCGGCCGTTGCAACCGGCGACTTCACCGCCCTGTGGATCTACCTGATCGGGCCCATCGTGGGAGCAGGCCTCGGCGTGACCATCTACGCCTACCTGCGCGGACGCCCGCACCCCCCTGACGCCCAGCCCTATGCCGAGGCCGGCGAAGAACTTCCTTGACCGCCGCCGCGTGCGAACCTGAGATCTCCACGAAAACGGGTCGAGACCAGCCTTACCGTGACGGACGCGTCACCGTTGGGGCTGGCCGGGCCTGTGCCATGGCCTAGGGTTACGGCATGGAAATAACAGGGATGCGAGCGCTCGTCGTGGGGGCCACAGGTGGTTTCGGGGCGGAACTGGCGAGGTCTTTGGCTGCGGCAGGAGCAACGCTTGCCGTGCACGGGCGAGACGTCGGTCGCCTTGATGCCATCGCCGCGGAGACCAGTGCCACCGCGATCGCCGGTGATCTCGCCGCACCGGGCACCCCGCGCGATGTGGTTGACCGCGCCGCAGAGGCACTGGGCGGGCTCGACATCGTGGTTATGTCCGCGGGCGCCGTGGCCTTCGGCCCCGTCGCCGACCTCGACGAGAACGTGCTGCGGAGCCTGGTCGACATCGACCTCATCGCACCGATCCTCGTGGCGCAGGCTGCCAGCCGGCACGTGGGGGCGGGCGGCGTTATCGCTAACATCTCGGCTGTCGTTGCCGACCAGCCCATGGCGGGTCTCGCCGCATACTCGGCGGCCAAGGCCGGTCTTACCGCATTCGACGTGGCATTCCGCCGCGAGATGCGGCGGGCGAAGGTGCGGGTCATCGATGCCCGCCCCCCTCATATGGAAACCGGCCTCGCCACCCGACCCCTCGCCGGTGAGGCACCCGGTCTGGCACAGGGGCGCAACCCGCGCGAGGTCGCCGACGAACTTGTGGCCGTTATCGCGGAGTCCAATGCGCCCCCCGACTGGATCACGTGACTGCTAGGGTCCTCGCGCCCGTTGGGGCGGTTAGCTCAGCTGGTAGAGCACCTGCTTTACACGCAGGGGGTCGGCGGTTCAAATCCGTCACCGCCCATCGCTCGCTGCTGTGCCTGGGGGTGTAGCTCAGCTTGGTTAGAGCGCAGGACTGTCAATCCTGAGGCCGCGGGTTCGAGTCCCGTCACTCCCGTTTCACGAAAGGCCCGCTTCAGCGGGCCTTTCGTCGTTCTAGAGGTCGTGCGCCAACATCCCCAAATGGCCTAGGTGCGACACAAGGTGCGACAAACACCCGGTGGCGAGCACATCGTCGGCCGTTGTCATCCTTCTGCGTGTGGGTTGCCTGCTGCGGCGGTGCGATCCTGGTGCTCGACGACCACTAGGGGGCTGGGGCTAAGCACCTCCCGACCCGACGCGCCCGCGCTCGGTCCCGTATGCACTCCCGAACCGCGGTCGCAGTCGCCATCGGCGCAGTCGCCCTGGCGATCCCCGCCGCCTCGAACGGTGCCGTCGTGACCTTCGGCTACGGCGGCGCGACCGGGAAGACCCCCGATCGTGGCATCCGACCAGCACCTGCCGCCTCTCGCCATGACGAAGGCCTACCTGGTGAACCCGGCGATGGGCGCGGACATCGTCGCCTTCCGGCAGAGCGGCGGGTATACCGCGGACATCAGCGGCACGGTCAGCCGCGCGCGCACGTACCTCGATGGCTGGCTCGATCGTACCTGCGGCAAGAAGGCGTCGGTGTCAAAGGTGCGGAAGTGCCGCGCCCTCGTGGTGAGCGACATGGACGACACCCTGGTCAGTTGGTACCCGGATTACTCCGACCCCGCCGTGAACTGGCAGGAGAACCCGCCGGTGCAGGAGCAGATCATGCAGGCGTGCGGCACGCCGGCGATCGCTCCGAGCGTCAACCTGCTCAAGCGGGCGAGGGCGCGGGGCGTGGCCATCGTGGTGATCAGCGGCCGCAAGCAGGCCCAGGCGCCCTACACGGCGTCGTGCCTCGAGAAGATCGGCGTCACCGGAGTGCGCCAGCTGATCCTGCGATCGCCAGGGAATGAGGAGATGACCGCCACCGTGTTCAACTCGCGCGCACGGGCACGGCTCGTGCGGCAGGGGTGGAAGATCGCCCTGTCGCTCGGTGATCAGGTGAGCGACATGGGCGGCGGCCATGCCGACGCCGGGTTCCTGCTGCCGAACCCGATGTATTTCATCCCGTAGCCGCCGCCCGACGCGGTCAGCCCTCGAGCAGGCCCTCCACGCCCTCGGCGGCCCGCACGGGCGCGTACTCGAGCACCTCGTAGTCGGCCATGCCGGAGCTCTTGAAGGGGACCTCCTCGAGCATGGCCCACATCTCCTCGGCGCTCTCGCCGCGGGCGAGGATGATGCCGCCGACGAGCGGCACCTGACGGGCGGTCAGCAGGATGCGGCCCTCATCGAAGTTCTTCATGATCCAGGCCTTGTGGCCCTCGAGGAGCTGGTCGACCTCCTCGATGGGGCGGTTGTACGTGGCGC
>SYFI01000111.1 GCA_005800465.1 Actinomycetota bacterium
GGATCCCGGCGCCGTCAGACGACGACCTCAACAAGTGCGTGGCGTGTGGGCTGTGTCTGCCCCATTGCCCCACCTTCCGCGTTACCGGCATGGAGACCGCATCGCCCCGTGGACGCATTGTCGCCATGCGTGCTGTCGGCGAAGGGCGCGCGCCGGTGGCCGGCGACTTCACGGTGATGACCGACGAGTGCCTTGCGTGCCGTGCATGCGAGGCGGCCTGCCCGAGCGGGGTTCCCTTCGGTCGCATGATTGAAGCTGCTCGTGCGCAGACTGAGGCCGTGCGCACCGGACCCGGCAAGGCGAGGCGCCGGATGATCACGCAGGTAATCGGGCGACCCCGCATGCTGCGGGCCGCTGCCTGGGGTCTCGCCACCGCACAGTTGCTGCGGCTCGACCACCTGCTGCCCCGCGGGCTGCGTATGGCTACACCCCGCATCACCTTCCGCGACCTACGTACGCCATTGCCCCAGGCGGCAGGCGAGGGGCCCATGGCCATGATGCTGGTGGGCTGCGTGATGGACGTTGCGTTCCGCCCAGTGCACCACGCAACCGCCCGGGCCCTGGTGCGCGCGGGCTACCGCGTGGTTGTGCCCGATCACGGAGGCTGCTGCGGAGCGCTTGCCGCACATGCCGGCGAGATCGAGTCGGCGCGGGCCCTTGCCCGTGATCGCATCGCGCAGTTCGAGGACGCCGACATCATCGTGGTGGACAGTGCCGGATGCAGTGCGCACATGGCCACCTATGCCGAACTCCTGGCCGACGATCCCGACTGGCATGCGCGTGCCCTGCAGTTTGAGACCCGCGTACGCGATGCAGTACAGATAGACGCGCCGGGTGCACGCCTGATCGAAGGCCGGGTGGCGGTGCACGATGCCTGCCATCACCTGCACGCGCAGGGCATCGGCCCAGAAATGCGGCGCACGCTGCGGCAGGCGGGGGCCACACCAATAGACCTGGGCGATGGGGGCCGGTGCTGCGGTGCGGGTGGCCTGTATGCCGCGCTCGAGCCAAACATGGCAGCGACCCTCGGCGAGCAGAAAGCACGAGCGATCATCTCCACCGGGGCAACCGTTGTGGCGGTGGCCAACCCGGGCTGTGCCATTCAGATCCGTGCGCATCTGGAGGCGCTCGGGTCGGACGTCGAGGTCCGCCATCCACTGGAGATCGTGGATTAGTCGATTGCCGGTCCCGCCCCCCCGGCAGGACCGGCAATCGGCGGAAATCATGCATGACGGCCTCGCCCTCCGGGAGTGACCGCAGGGAATACGGGGGGTTTCCACCGGTCCCCGGGCTGGACTCCAGGTCGACATCGGCGATGGGTCGGTAGCGTCACGCCATGGCTCTAGGAAACCTGCGACATGCCGCCGACCGCCTCGCCCGTGCGAGCGGCCTTTCGGCGCATGAGGACCGACGACTGATCCGGGCCGCCTATGCCGGCATCCTCGGCCGCGATCCGGGCGATGCCGAGGTAGCCCACTGGCAGGCTCAGTTGGCCGAGGGCATGACCTGGGAGCGGTTCATCACGCTCATGCGCACCGCGCCCGAATTCGCCGGTGGCCAACTCAAGGCGATCGCCGCACTCGATGGTGCCGTGGAGGTGTCGCTGCTGGGCGGGGCGCCCGTCGGCGGCATGCGCCTGCGATTTCGCGCGGCGGCATCCGACTCGGTGGTGCTGCCGTCGCTGCTCGACAACAACGGGTGGTGGGAACACCACGTCACCCGCGCGCTCATGGCAATTGTGCGCCCCGACGACGTGGTGGTAGACGGCGGCGCGAATGCCGGGTACATGACGGTGGTGGGTGGCGCACTGGCTGGACCAACGGGCGCGGGGATCGGGTTCGAGCCCGCGGCCGACCCGCGTGCCTGGTGCGAGGCGAACCTTGCGCTCAACGGCATCGACCACGGGTCGGTGCTGCCGCTCGGGTTGTGGGACGAGCCCGCCACCCTGCAGATCCGCGTGGTTGATGGCGCCACCACCGCAGCGCATCTGGTGACTGACCCCTCATTGCCGCTGGGCGACAACGAAGTGGCCGTGGATGACGTCCCGTGCACCAGCCTCGATGCCCTGGCCGACGAGGGGCGCCTCGACGCCAACCGGCTTCGGCTGGTGAAGTTGGTGGTGCAGGGCAGTGAGCCCCGTGCGCTTCGCGGCATGCGCGACATCGCCGCCCGCAACCCGCCTTACGTGATCTGCCACGTCAACCAGCGCTGCCTGGCGCAGATCGGCCATACCTGTGCCGATATCGCCACCGAATTCGACTCCCTCGGCTACCGCATGACGGTGCTTCCCAAGGAACGCCAGCAGCAGTGGTTTGCGCACCTGCCGGGCGCGGCGGAGTTCCCAGAACTCGGCCTGCGCACGGTTGACGACCTTCCCGCGCTGGTGGCCAACCTGCCAGCGGCCGACGACCCAATCGAGATTCTGGCCATCCCCGCCTGACCCTGCGGGGTCGGCATGGAACCTCCACACACCGCACCTGCGTTGCAACACGGTTACCTACGCATCACCCCGTCGGCCCCCGCTGACGCGTCCCGAATCCGACGGAGCCGAACGTGCAATCCCTTGGCATCGCAGTCATCGCAGATCGCAACGACGTCCCCCGTGGCCCGGGCACCCCCGGATCACCCGATCACCTCATCCGGCCCGGAATCGGCGCGGGCGGCGTGCGCGTCGGCATGACCGAGGGTCAGACCCTGCGGGTGCTCGGCGCCCCCGAGTCCCGTGAGGATCACGACGGCATCATCGAGATCATCTGGCCCGGTATCGCCGTGCGTGCCATCGCGGGCCCCGGCGGTCGCGTGATCGAGGTACTGGTGACCGACCGCGGCATCCGCACGGCCGAGGGCATCGGCGTGGGCTCAACTGTTGCTGAGGTAAAGGCCACGGTGCGCGACCCCGAGTGCGAGCCCGGCCGCATCATCCGCCTGGCCAGCGACGCCCTGCCGGGCGACCGCGTGACCACCTTCCGGCTGGGCCATACCCGAATGATCACGGCAATCAAAGTGGGCCGCATCCTCGGTTAGATGTCGCACCGAGTAACCCGGGGTCAGTCCCCGGGTGGGGTCAGTCCCCGGGTGGGGTCAGTCCCCGGGTGGGGTCAGTCGCCGTCACAAATGTGCACGCACCGGGTTGGGTGGCAGTTTGCTGCCGCCTGCGACGCTCAATCTCCTCGGAGCATGCGGGGATTGGCCCTCGCCCGACCGCTTGGGCGTTGGGAACCCGAGTCTCGGGATGGGGTCAGTCACGGTCACACACGACGGACGCAGTGTGGGTGACCGCGCTCGGTCTGGGCGACCGCCCGCAGGGCTTCGTCACGTACGACGACCGCCAGGCGAATGCGGCACGTGATCACGGCATGCACGTCGAGAGCCCCGTCTGACATGGCAAAGTGCCGCGCATGATCGATGACGCACCTCAGCTCGGCCCGCGTGCCGTTTTTTCAGTTTCCTGCATCGTTGATGCGCCACGCGAGCGTGTGTTCGCCGCGTACACGGATCCGGCGGCAATCCCGTACTTCTGGGCGCCCGAGGGCGTCATCATCCCGCCCGAAAGCGTGGAGCTGGTGCCCGAGCCGGGCGGCGCGTTCAACATGGTGATGATGGTCAACGACGACTCCTATCCCATGACCGGCACCTTCAGCGACATCGTGGAGCCGGAGTTCGTGCAGTTCGTCGAGCCCGGTCTTGGCATCAGCTGCACCATCTCTTTCAACGATCTGGCCGACGGCCGCACCGAGATCGTGGTGATGCAGACCGACGTGCCCGAGGAGTACCGCGGCGAGATGGCCGAGATGGGTTGGGAGAGTTCGTTCAACCGCCTCAAGGGCTACTTGGCCTAGGTACCCCGGAGGGTCAGGCCAGGCGGCGCACGGTGCCGTTGGCCAACACAACTACGGCCGTGGCGTTGCGGGCGCGAAGGAGTGATGCGGCGGCGGACGGTCCGGACAGGACGACCGCCTTGGCCAGGGCGTCGGCGATCCACCCGGCGCGCGCCACCACGCTCACCGACGACACCTCGGCGTCAGTGGGTGCTCCGGTATCGGGGTCCAGCAGATGGTACGCCACCGATCCATCGGCCCGTACCCAGCGCCGCCTTTGCACGCCGCTGGTGCACACGGCACCCCTGGGTGATGAGCACCTGAGCCACCGAGGGGGCGTCGCCATCACGGGGATCATCAATGCCAATGCGCCAGCCGCCCTCCGGCGACGCACCGCGGCACCGCAGATCGCCCCCCAGGTTCACCAGTGCCCCCGTCCCACCCCGACGGATGAGACCCGCGGTGACGATGTCGGCGGCGAGCCCCTTGCCGATGCCGCCCGGATCGAGTGCGCGGCCAGCCGGCACGGTGATGAGGCCCGACCTCTCATCAAGGCGAAGATGAGCACCCCGGGGTCGTACCGCGGGGCTCATGGCCACCGTCGCGGTGGGGCCGGTGGGCGCAGACAGCGCACCGTGATCACGGTCATACCCCATCGCGACGATGTCACGGCCCATGAGCGGATCGAACCGTCCGCCGGTCAGATGCTCTGGGCGCAGCATGCGACGCGCCAGCATGCGGGTCTCGGGGCCAGCTGGCATCGCGCGCCTCGCGTGGGCGTTCAGCCCTGAGAGTTCGCTCGCATCGTCAACGCGCGTCCATAGGCGGCCGAGGCGGCGAACCTCCGCCTCGGCCGCGGCCAGGTCATCGTCCCCACCCCCGAGGACGATGGCCTGACAATCCGTGCCCATGGCACGGAAGCGGGCGTCAGCTCTGGCCGCTGTCACTGTCCCCGATGTCATCGCAGTCGTCTACCGACTGCGCGCTGGGCGCCACGCATATCTCCCAGTAGGTGGGGCCACTCTTCTGGCCACCGGCCTCAACGTCAATCCACTCAGAGTTGTTGTCTGCGCTGATTCCGGCGCCGGGGCCGCCGTAGCCGCCCCAACCGCCGCCGCCGCCCGTGCTCTTCACGGTAAAGCCGCTCGACTGCAGCTCCGACTGGTCGCCGTTGACGACTTGCTGCGGGGTCTGGCCGCTGATCGACTAGTGGTAGTAGGTGGCGCCATTCTTCTGGCGCGATGCCAGTTGCTTGGCGCCCGAGGGCGCAGCCGGCAGGGCCGACGTGGCAGCGGGCGTGACGGCGGCAGTGGTGGCAGCCGGGGCCGGCGCGGTTGTCTCCGTCAACACCTCGGTGGTGGTGGCCTGGGTGCTGTCGCCACAGCCAGCCGCAACGAGTGGGATTCCGGCGGCGAGCGCGGCGGCGAGCGCGATGCGGCCCGTTGTGATCTTCACGAGAACGGACCTTTCCCGGCGCGAGCCGGATCGTTAATGAAGGGAAAAATACAGGCAGGCCCGGATCAGGACCCCCGCAGCACCACCACGGCCTTCTGCACCTCGCCGCGCACGAAGTCGGCGAGCGCATTCACGCCCGACCCACCCGACAGGTGTACGCCATCTGCGGCGAACCCACCGATCCCCGCACTGGCGGCGTCCCAATCGGCCACCTGCACGAACGGGTGACGCCTGGCCGCCGCCCGGATCATCGCGTTGATCGAACCCATGCCCGGTTCAGACTCACGGAGCGTCACCCACACGATGCGTTTCACCCCGCGCGCGCGCAGAGCGGTGATGGTCGGCTCAATGCCGTACACCTGTGCCCAATCGTTGTAGCCCACGTCGATTACTGCGATTTCACCCACCGAACCGGGCTGTGACCGCACCGCCGTGAGGACGCTCGGTGGGTTGGGCGGGCACGGCAGGTACGTGAGGCGTCGGCACACCTTCAGGTCGAACACCGCCGAGGCGTCGCCTGCCGCGCGGGCGGTGCCACCGGACACCCCCTGCAGGCCTGCACCCACCGAGTCGCTGTACATCGTGAACTCGGGCACGCGCGCCGGAATCTGCTCGCGAGCAACTAAGTCACCGTTGGGGCATGTGAC
>SYFI01000112.1 GCA_005800465.1 Actinomycetota bacterium
GCTCGCTGGTCCCGGGGCGGAACGTGAGCCGCCACGGGTTGCGCTGTCCGTAGGTGACGATCCGCGACGCGTTGGCCTGGGAGCCGGCGGCCACCTGCCCGCCGTTCGGGTTGATCCGAAAGATCGTGCCGCCCAGCCCGAGGGGGTCCCCGGAGGTGCGGAGGTCCTGCGACCGCAGGCCACCACCCTCGTTGACCGGGTCGCCGCAGGGGTTGCCGGCCTGCCCGTAGTCGAGGCTGTCGAAGCTCGCGCCGTCACCGGCGGACGCGTAGAGCATCCCGTCGGGACCGAACTGCAGGTTGCCCCCATTGTGGTTGGCGTCCGGCTGATGCTGGCGCAGCACAACGCGGGCGGTGCGCGTGGACACCCGCGCCGCGCCGGGTCGCGATCGCAACTCCACCACGCGTGAGTTTCCCGATCGGTCGGTGTAGTTCACGTACAGACGGCCGGTGCTGGCGTAATCAGGAGCGAACGCGAGCCCGAGCAACCCCTGCTCAAGGGACTTCGCGCCCACCCGATCGCGCAGATCGAGCCAGATTGTGCCCGGTCTGCCCCTCTGCGTAATGGGCATCACCACGCCAGTGCGGGTCACCACCAGCAGGCGTACCTCTCCGGGTGCCTGCACCACCGCAAGCGCATCTTCAAAGCCGTGGCCTACGGGCGCGAGACCCAACGCAGATGCGCCGGATGCCACCGAGAGGGCTGCCATGGTGCCGATGAGTGCTGTTCGTAACACGGCTGGTGACGCTAGCGCGGCTGGGGCCCGAAGCCGCGGCCGGCGGTCACGTGCGGCGCTAGTTGACCTCGACGGGCTCGACCACCGGCTGCACCACGCGACTGACGGTAACCGGCAGCAGGCGCACAAATGCGTTGATCTCGGGGATTGACGCACCGCCCTTGATGCCGTCCACCAGTCGAAGCAGCACCGCGACCTCGCGTGGGCCGAGGTCCGGGATGACGGGCGCGAGGGCTTCTTCGAGATCCCCCCTCATCTTCGGGTCGATCTGCTTGAGCGCGGCGATCAGGTCAGGAGGCAAGGCGTCGGGCATTCGCTCATTCTAGCCTACGCATACCGATTCTCCCGATCACCCGGCCCCACGGGCAATGTCGCCAGTAAGCGCCCGGCGCAGACGGTGCGCCACGGGTTGGTAGGCATTCGATGGGATCTCGTGCCCCAGTGCCAAGGTCGCCGACAGCGCCTCGCTGACGGCCGTACAGGCATCAGCCACCGACATGGGCACCGGCACAAGCCCGCCGCTGGTCATCGGACCAAGCACCTCGCGGTCGAGTCGCGCAGGCAGCATGTCGGGAAGCACGAAGGCATCCTCCAGCGCAGCCCCCAGATCGTGATGATCGATAAGCGCCACAATGGGTGCCACCCGTCCGGCGTCGCGTGCCACCGCCACGATCACCTGTTGCTGCGTGGGGGCATCCACCGGGGCCGCGGCCCAGGCGGCCACTGGAGTTTGATCCTGCAGCCCCGCGATGCACGTGGCCTCGGGAACCGTGCCGTCCGTCAGGCGCGCTGCAAGATGGCCTCCTCCCCCTTCCACCACCACGGCGCAGGCAGAGAGAAGATCGCGGCATGCGGGCGTGTCGGCCCGTGCCATGGCCCCAAGGAGTGCGATGAGGGCATCCTCTGGCAGGAGACGCGCAATCTCCTCGATGACCACCTCAATCAGGTGTGCCCGCCCGAGTGCAAGCACCGACTGGGCAAGGGAATTCGGATCGGCGAGCCATCCCGCCGGACCAGCAGTGCGTTGCGCGAAACGGGCCAACGCCGCTTCGCCGTCAAGCTGGTGGGCCAGATCAACCAGACATGCACGCACCACCGCATGCCGTGATGCCCCAGATCGCGCGAGGGCTCCCTGCACCGTTCGGCGGGCGGAACGCTCATCCCCGATTGACAACATGGCGATGGCCGCGGCGTAGCGATCATCGGGATCGTCATCGATCCCCCCTCGGGTCACCCCACCCGCAGCATCTGCCATTTGCTCCATGGGGCCACGCTAGCCTCGCCCATGTCACCGAATACGCGCAGATCGTGCGGAGTTCCGCACGACTTCGTGCATCTATCCGTGAATGGTCACGGTGGCACCGCTGCTCGCCATCCGCGACAGCACCCTGACGTTGGCATTGAGCATGCGAATGCACCCGTGGCTCACTGGCTTTCCAATCAAGTCGGGCAGGCTCGTGCCGTGGATCGCCACACGGCCATTACCGCCGGCGAACTCGTTAAGGACATTTGAGAATGCCGTGAGCGGCATGACGATAGGGCCGAGGAATGCTTTTGGGTCACCCGTGGGGATGATCTCAGCGATGGCAAACCGCCCGGTGGGTGTGGGGGTCTTGGGAGCGCCCACGGCCACTTTGAACAACTTGAGGCGAGTGCCACCCCGGTACAGGGTGAGCGTGCGTGCCCCAACGTCGATGTCGATTCGCAGATGGATCTCGCGGAAGGTGAAGTCGCGGGCACGCATCCATCCCCTTGTGTTGTTGGGGCGCACTGGCAGCAGCATCTGCACCCACCGCACGCCGCGCACAATCTTGACGCCCCGCACCTGCAACCACACGGGGCCCGCGCCCAGCGGGGCAATGGGCTGCACCGACTTGATGGGCTTGCCACCCGGCCCCGGCATTGCCCGGGCCGTTGAGGTCACCAGCAGGCGCCCTGCCCACACCGATCTCCTTGTGGGTGCCGCCACGCGTGATGGAGGCGCAACCGGTACCGCGGTGGTCTGCGTTGACGTGGTCGGGGCGGGGGGCGGATCCGGAACCGGCGCCGCGGGGGATGTGGTGTTGGGAGCGGGATCCGGAACCGGGGTGGTGCCCGTGCCGTCGTCGGCCAGCGCAATACCGGGGATGGCAATGACGAGCGTCGCAGCGAGGGCCGCGGGAAGGGCATCTCTCCGCACGTCGCCACGATACCCCCACGGCCGAGCCCCATTGAGGTAGTCCGTGCCGCGGGGACCCCGCGACGTCGCCGGTATCATCAAATTCATGCGCAAACTCATCATCCCCATCACCGTCGTCGCCCTCGCCGCAACTGCCCCAGTGGCGACGGCCTGGACGGGTGCCCGCCCCATCGGCGGCACCTATAAAGGCTCCGCACGCAGCGTCACCGATGCATCCGTCACGTTTACCGTACACGGCAATATCTCCATCGGTACCGACGGGCGTCCCAGCGGACGGGCCGATCTGGGTGCCCCGCTCAACTGTTCGGTGCGCTGGACCCCTGTGCGCCAGAGCGAGGGCGTCACCACATTCCGTGAGACCGTCACCGCGACCCGAAGCACTCTGTGCGAGGACGGCGGCAGGGTCAATCTGTCGCGCGCTGCCGATGGCACCCTCCGCTACCGATGGACCAATGGCGAGCTGGCGAGCATCGCGTATCTCGAGGGCATCTCCGGGCACTGGCGCGGCGTCGGTCACCCTGCAGCGGGAGGTCGCGTTACGACTGACCTCATTGTGCGCGGCACCGTATTGGGAGGTATCGAAGGCTCCGTGAGCTACGGCCCACCCCTCACCTGCAGTGGGTACTGGGTGCCGCTCAGTGGCAATATCCCCGGGTGGCGTCGCTTCACCGAGGTCATCACACAGAGCCAAAGCTCCCTGTGCGTCGGCATTGGCACGGCATCGGTCGCACTTCGCACGGATGGACGTCTGCAGTACCGCTGGACCGGCGGTGGATACGTGACCACGGCCGTGCTCAATCGCGTGGCTGGCTAGCTCAGTGCCGGAGGACCTCACCAGACGCGGGCGCACGGTCACAAAAGGGCCTGGTGGGGAACGCGCGCGCGATGCCGACCTCATGTTGCTGCAGGGGCCGGAGCCCGAATTTCTCTCCACCGACTCGTGGCGGGTCTTGCGCATTCTCGGAGAGTTCGTGGATGGCTTCGACGCGCTTGCCCGGGTGGACCGGGCGGTGGCGGTATTCGGGTCAGCCCGTACCGCAGCGGGCGATCCCGACTACGAGGCCGGGGTTGAGATCGGGCGTCTGCTGGCGAAGAGGAACCGGGCAGTCATCACCGGAGGCGGCCCCGGGCTGATGGAGGCCGCCAACAAGGGGGCGCACGATGCCGGTGGGCTCTCTGTCGGCCTCAGCATCGAATTGCCACGCGAGCAGGGGCAGAATCCCTACGTGAATCTGGGCGTGGACTTCCGGTACTTCTTCGTGCGAAAGACCATGTTCGTGAAGTACTCCGAGGCATTCATCGTGATGCCCGGCGGCTTCGGCACGCTCGACGAACTGTTTGAGGCCCTGGTACTCATCCAGACAGACAAGGTGCGCGACTTCCCACTGGTGCTCTACCGCAAGGCCCACTGGCAGGGACTCATCGACTGGATGCGCAGAACCACACTCGACGAGGGTTTCATCCAGCCCGAAGATCTCGACCGCATCCGAATCGCTGATACGCCAGAGGAAGCCGTCGCATTCGCATGCGGTGATGACGCCTGAGATCTTGTCGGCCGGAGCCCCACCAAGAGATACCGCGTCAGCGCCCCGAAGCGAGGGGACATCTCAGGGGTGCGGGAAGAAGCGAGTGGCCCAGAAGCCCTCGCGTGGGCGCCTCTCTCCGAAGGGGCGGCGGGCGCTGCGGCCCGGTCACGCCCCCACGCTCAGCCCCGGGCGGTCACCTTGGCCACGCGAACGGGGACCGTCACCTGATCGATGGCGTCGCCTTTGACGCCCACCGCACGGACCGCAATGCCGGCTGGTGACGAATCGACCTCGAGGAACTCATTGATGGGCTTGCACATCACAAGTCCTGGCTGCGAGCGCACGCACGGATAGAGACCGGCGCCGCCACCGCCGCTGGTGATGTACGTCACGCCTCCGGTGCGAATGCGTTCGTAATTGTGGTTGTGCCCCGATAGCACCAGTGAGACGCCGTACTTCTTGAACAAGGGCTCCCACGCCCGCCGGCCCTCGTACGACGACGAGTGCAGGCCGGCCGTATACACCGGCTGGTGCATTGCGACGATGCGCACTGGCTCCTTCGCCGCCTTGAGCGTGCGCTCAAGAAACGTGCGCTGTGCGGATGACGATGGATTGTTGCCGTCAAGCATGATGAACCGCGTGGTGCCGTCGGCGTAGGTGTAATACCGCTTGCGCGCGCCCAGCACCGTGGCGGTCGAATTGCCGCCCAGATCGTGGTTTCCCCATGCGGCACGCCATCTGATGCCCTGTGCCAGCAGGCAGGCCATGGGTCGGTAATAGTTGCCGTCGGTGGCCACGCCGTCGGGCGAATAGAAGTTGTCGCCCACGGTCATCACGAACTTGGCGGGGTTGGCCGCGTTGCTCGCGCACATCGCCTTCGCCACATCGGCCTGCTGGGTGCTGCCCGTGCCCCAATCACCCACCACCAGAAAGTGGGTCGACGACTGTGTCTGCGCCGAGGTGATGGCCACGGGCGCCAGCACGGCCGCGGCCAGCGTGAGTGCGGCGATTCGGTTCATGCGCCGGATGCTGGCAGCACCGCCCGTGGCCGCGAGGCGCCCGGGGTCGCCACGGAACCCATCAGGCGACGGCATCATCCACTGCCGCGCGGGGTGCGACAGTGGCGCGCAGGCGATCGTGTGCGGCGTCGAGGGCGCGCACGATGTCGGTATGCGCATGGGCCTGTGAAACCGGGGGCTCATCGTCGTCGGGGCGGGCACGCACGATGGCTGCGCCGACTGCCGATGCGGCGTTCACTGATGCAAAGCCGATAAATGTCCTCGCCATGTGCACGATGCTAAACACGGCCCTCGGCGGCACTCGTGTGACGCCGCTGTGCGCATGCCCGCCCGGATGCGCGTGATCGGCCACAGAGCACTGGTATAGTCTTTCGCCTGCCCGCGGGCGGACGGGTGCCCTGTGCACCACCCCGCTTCCGCAACAGCCCACTTGAGAACCAGCCCGGAGGACCGGCGATTCACCCGTATCAGATCATGATGATCCTCAGTACTGAGGCTGATGGCGAGCAGCACGCGGAGATCATCTCGCGCGTGAGCACACTCATCGGCGAGGCCGGCGGTACCGTGGACGATGTCGCCGAGTGGGGCCGTCGCCCGATCGCCTATCCCGTGCGCAAGCAGACTGACGGCGTGTACGTCATCGTCACGTGCCAGGCCGAGCCTGCCGCGATCGACGAGGTCTGCCGCATCCTTTCCATCAGCAAGGAAGTGGTGCTGCGGGCCATGCCGTTCCGCCTGTCGGAGGCCGAGCTTGAGTCCGCCAAGGCCAACGGCGTTCCGCTTCCAGTTGACGACCGCCCCGCCGAGGAGCGCCCCCGTGGCGGCCGTGGCGGACGTGGTGGCGGTGGCGCTGGCGGCCGTCGCCGCGACCGGGACCGCTAGGAGCCCCCAGTGGCTGCAGACCTCAACCGCGTCACACTCGTGGGCCGCCTTACCCGCGACCCAGAGGTGCGTCACCTCGCTAGCGGCGACCCGGTGTGCTCCATGCGCATCGCAGTGAACAGCCGCGGACGCGGGGACGACGGTCAGTGGACCGACAAGCCCAATTTCTTCGACGTCACCGTCTTCGGTCGTCAGGCCGAGACCGTGTCCAACTACCTCAGCAAGGGCCGCCGGGTCGGTATCGACGGCCGCCTGCAGTGGAGGGAGTGGGAGGCGAAGGAGGGCGGCAAGCGTCAGAGCGTGGAGGTCGTCGCCAACGACGTCTTCTTCCTCGACAACCGCGCCGATGGCGAGGGTGGTGGCGGCGGTTGGTCCGCCCAGGCAGCCCCGGCCACGCCCGGCGGCGATCTGCCGGTTGACACCAGCGACCTTTCCTCACCGGCCCCGGCACCCGCCGGGGACGACGACATCCCGTTCTAGGAAGACACGATGCAGGCGATCCTTCTTGAAGACATCCGCGGTCTCGGCAATGCCGGATCCGTGGTCACCGTGGCCCGTGGCTACATGCGCAACTACCTCGAGCCCCGCAGGCTTGCCGAGGTGGCCACCGCGGCGCGCATTGCCGAGGTACAGCGCACCACCGAGCAGCGGGCAACAGCGCGTGCCAAGCAGGCGGCAGAGGCCGTTGAGCTCGCCGACCTCCTGGGTCGCACGATCCTCACGCTCAAGGCCAAGGCCGGCGCTGACGGCCGTCTGTTCGGCTCCATCACATCGGGTGACGTGTCGGAGGCCATCTTCGAGGCACGTGGCGTGCGCATTGACCGTCGCCACATCTCGGTTGACCCTCCCATCCGCGCAGCTGGTGTTTACGTGGTGCCCGTGGATCTGGGGGAGGGTGGCATCACCGAGGTCAAGACGATCGTCAGCCCGCTCACCGATAACGAGTAGGCAGAAGTGAGCTCCGACACCGGAGCACTGACCCGGACGGGAAGCGGCCTGCCGGCGTCGGCCAGCGGCCACATCCCGCCGCCGCAGAACCAGGAGGCCGAGCAGTTCCTCCTGGCGTCGCTCATTGATGTGGGCGGCAACGTTGCCGAGGCCATGGCCTTTGTGAGCGTGGACGACTTCTACCGCGAGGGGCACCGTCGCATCTTTCGGGGCGTGTCCGACCTGTTTCAGGTTGGTGAGCCCATCGAGCCCATCACGGTCATTGAACAACTGACCAAGTCGGGTGACCTCGACATGGCCGGCGGTCGTGACGCGGTGCTCGATCTGATGGCCACGCCGTACATCGCCGCGTCGTACCGCACCTATGCCGAACTGGTACGCGATGCCGCCACCCAGCGACGCCTGCTGCAGATCGGGCAGGAGATCGAGAGCATCGTCGCCGAGCGCGAGGGTGAGACGCATCACATGGTGCAGCGCGCCGAGAACCTAGTTTACGACCTTACGAAAAAGCGCACCCGTGGCGACTTCGTGGGCACCAGCGACTTGGTGATGCGCAGCATGGAGCGGCTCGTGGCCGCCAGCGATCAGGGCAGCGAGGTCACGGGGCTGCCCACTGGATTTGAGGACCTCGACAAGCTGACCGGTGGTTTTCGCGACGGCAATCTCATCGTGGTTGCCGCCCGGCCGTCGATGGGCAAGACCGCGCTCGCCCTGTGCATGGCCGAGCACGTGGCGCTGGCCGAAGAGAAGACCGTCGCCATGTTCAGCCTGGAGATGAGCGGCGAGGAACTGACTCAGCGACTTCTGTGCTCGGTGGCGATGGTTGATGCCTCGCGCATGCGAAGCGGCCGTCTTTCACCCGACGACTGGCCGCGCGTGAGCCAGGCCGCAGACCGCCTGAGCAAGGCCAACATCTATATCGACGACTCCGAGGGCATGACCGTTGCCGAGATGCGCACAAAGGCGCGTCGCCTGAAGGCCCAGCACGGCCTGGGCCTGGTGATCGTGGACTACATCCAGCTGATGGAGGGCGCACCCAATCTGCGGCGGCGGGATGAGAACCGCGTGCAAGAGATATCGGCAATCTCGCGTGGGCTCAAGATGATGGCGCGCGATCTTGAGGTGCCGATCATCGCGGTATCACAGCTGAACCGGTCGCCTGACGCCCGTAACGACAAGCGCCC
>SYFI01000113.1 GCA_005800465.1 Actinomycetota bacterium
AGAACCAAAGTATACCAATATTTCTGAGCCGGATTCAATGTACCAAGTTCGCCCCGCCGGCCGGACCCCCGTAGGCCAGCCGGCGGGGCGCCATCACCGCAGGACCCCCCCGAGTCCTTGCGGTGATGCGCGCTCGGGCCGAAGCCCGAGGCGATTGCCCGCGCTACTGCGCGGTCATGCGGTTGCTCCACGGCGTGGCCATGTGATGGCGCGAAACGGAGCGGGTGTTGCGGGGGATGGGGGCATCGATGATCTCGCTTAAGAAATTGAAACGGACATGGAGTTAGCGTCCGTAAATAACTCTAGTCCTACTTTGACGCGTCACGTCCCCCGGGCCTTACGCAGGCATCGGGGGACGTCGCGACACGCAGTGCCTAGCGGCGCGCCCAGTGGCGCACGAGGCGGTTGAGCGTGGCCTGATCCCAGCCATTCATGAAGTCGGCGTGCAGGCCAGCGGTGCTGCCCGACGACAGGGTGAACGTGTGGGCCTGGCCGTCACTGGGCCAGTAGGTCTCCATCCTCAGCTCCGGAACCGGGATCGGGTGGTCGGTGGGGCAGCGTGCCCCGGCAACCGCGTAAATCACGTGCGACTGATCGCTTGAGCTCAGGTTCTTGCCGTCCCAGCAGGTGGGGAACGTGACGACACCGATGATGTCCTCATCGGCTGAACACGTGGGCGGTGACGCTTGCAGGGCGGCGCCCGGCGCGTCGAACTCGCAGCGGTAGCCCGCGTGGGTCTGCTGAGTGGTCGCAGTCTTGTCGCCGGCGATCATGGTGAGTCCGGCGGGGAAGGCACGCACGCGGCGCACGCCACGGGGCGCCCGGTACGAGATGGTGGCCTGGTCGGGCGTCAGATTAGTTCCGTCTGCCTGGAGGGTCGGCACCCAGTACGCGGCGCCATCGGCCGTGCGGTCGCACGAGGTGGCGGTGCCATTCGTGTTGGCAGCCACGAGGCTGGCGGTTGTGGAGTCGGGCGCAATGCTGGTGTTGCCGAAGAACTGGTGGGTGTGGCCGACCATCTCGGTGCCAGGGAACACGATGGGGTCGAACATGCCCGACTTCACGAATTCGCAGGTAACTCGGAACTGGCGACCGCGACCGTATCCCCGGTAGCCCTGAGTGCCAGGTGCAGGCGGTGCACCCATGGGGCCTGCTGGGCCCTGTGCACCGCGGTCGCCAGATCCGTCGGGCGGCTGCAGGGTGGCGCCAACTCCAACGACCTCGCCGGGATTGGCCTGCCCGGGCTGCACCACCGGATTGCCGTCGGGCGGATGATGGTGATCGGTGTGCGGCGCAGAAGGACCGCCGCCAGTGGCCAATAGCGGGGCAGCAACGATTGCGCCGGCCCCGGCCATCACCGCGATGAGCGCAGCGGTGATGCGGGTTGAACGGGATGACATGACTTCAGCTCCTTAGTTGCTCAGGTGGCTGGAGCCAACTCGGCACCTGTAAGCGATCTATGTGCCCCTCTTTGCCGAAAGGCAAGGATCCCGTGCGGTGTTTTAGATGCCGATGTCGTCGTCCGGCATCTTGATACCCAAGTTGAAGTAGCGCCAGCGCATTGCGTCATCCGACACGCCGAACTGCGCGGCAGCAGCGCGTACGCTCACGCCGGTGGTTGCCACAGAGTGCACCTGCGCCTCGGGCATCAGGAGTGACGCGGCGAAGTTGTTGGCCTCACGCTCCATCTCCTTGTCAACCTCGTCGGTCATGTCGCCGTCGCGACAGAGGATGGGCTGGGGCGGGGCGATCCTGCCCTCGTCGCACTGGCACACCCAGTGGCCGATCTCGTGCGCGATGGTGAAGCGCCGCCGCCCCTCATTCTCGCGTGCCTCACGGGCGTTGACGTATACGCGCATGGTCTCGGGCACGAGCAGGCCCGACACTTCGATGTCATCGGTCTCGGTGATCATGAGGCCAAGCAGGTCGCATGCCACGCTGTCCACCGGCACCGGGTGCTGCGGCACGTCGAAGGCCGCGGCGAATCTGGCGAGCAGGTCGGCTGCGCGGGGATCCGAGGTACGGCGATCGCGGGTCACTGAGGCCCACCGGTAAATAGGTCGTCCACCTCGTCCGGCTCTCCGGGAGATGACATCAGGGGGATGGGCTGCTCACCGAGATCGTCGGGACCGGCCCGGCGAGCGAACACTGCAGCGCCCGCTCCCCGGTCGGATGGTCCGGGACCCTTGAGCATGAGCGACGACCGGGCTACGCCCAGGGCACTGGCAAGGGCGTCGAAGACCCTGTCGCGGATCCCCGCAAGGGGCAGCTGCCCGGTTTCGAGGTCGTGGTAGTACTCGGCGACGCGGGGTTCCTTGTCGGGTGGCACGTCGAGGGTTTCGCGCAGTTGATGCACCACGGCGTCGCGGGTGAGCCCTTTTGATCCCCGCAGCGCGATGAGGGGCTGCTCGCCGCGCAGTATCGCTTGCGCCATCACCAGCGTTTCGGGAGCGGGGTCGGGCGGCGTTTCCTCGGCCAGCACCATGCGGATGCGTCGGCCCAGTTCATTGCGGTCGGCCTCGGGTGCGCGGTTGATGAGATCCGCGACGTCGGGGCGCTCGCCGGCGAGGTAGGCCGTGCGGAACTTCTCCTCCATCTGGTCGAGGCTCATGCGCCGTTCTCCGCGATCAGTCGCATCAGGCGCAGCTTGGCGCGGTGGTGGATCTGATGGGCGTTATTCGCAGTGATCTCCATCACCTCGGCAACTCCGGAGAGAGGCATGTCCTTCAGGTAGTGCAGCGTCATCAACTGCGCCTCGCGTTGTGGAAGGCGCGCAAAGATCTGCGCGACGTCGTCATCCTGTCCGATCGCCTCAATCTCGCGCCGTGACCTGTCGTCCACCAGATCCTGATGGTCATCATCACCCATCGCTGCTTCCCGCTCACCGCGCTTGGCCTGCCCTTCGACGTAGCCACGAGTCGTCCAGCCGGTGATGCTGAAGATGGCCGCTCCAAACGGAAGCCGGTACTCCTTGCCGCTGCCGATCTCACGTGTGACGCGCAGAAACACTTGCTGACGTATCTCCTCGGCCTCTCCGGGGTGCACCCGTGCGGTGGCGTGGATCCACGCGAGGACTGGTTCCCAATACAGGGCGAACAACCGGTCCAGGTCTCCCCGGGCAAGCAGGTCGCGATCACGTGTATCTGATTCATCACGAGAGAGGCTCGTGGGATTTGCCCTTTCCTTACGCCACGGGTCGCAACAGAGCGTACGGCCGTACAAAGATGACACACATGGCACAGAGACAACACAGCGACCGACCCCAATCGGGGACTGACCCCGCGCCCACCCGTCACACACCGTGCGACAGAGACGACACTGCGACCAGCCCCCAGAGGGCTTTGCCCGATTGGATGCACCGCCGCGCGTCTTGTGACAGAGACAACTCAGCGACTGACCCCCACCGGGGACTGACCCCGGTGGGGGTCCGTCCCCGGTGGGGCGCCCGTTGGGGGGCCGGTGGGGCGTAAGAGGTGGGGTGGTGGTGGCTGACTTCTGGGTGTTGACACACGTCAGGAGATTTCGTTATGGGCACTGCCACCACTCTCACGCACGCCTTCGCCACAGGGGAGCCCGCCACGCACCGGGGCATCACCGTGGTGCCGTTGTACCCG
>SYFI01000114.1 GCA_005800465.1 Actinomycetota bacterium
CAGCAGACGTGCGTCGTGCACGCCGCCGGGCAGGTCGATGAGCCTCATCCGGATGGCCACGTTACCAGCGGCCCCGGAAACACCGGTCAGGGGGCGATGTGGAGGTGTTGCAGGGAGAACTGAGCGATCTTCTCAAAGGCTGGAGCCGCCACCTGCCCGCCGTAGTAGCTGCCGTTGGTGGGCTCATCAACCATGACGGCAACCACAATGCCGGGGCGCGTCGCGGGTGCGTACCCCACGAATGACGCCACGTAGCTCTGGATGTACTGGCCGGTCTTCGGGTCGATCTTGTTGGCGGTACCGGTCTTGCCGGCAACGGTGTAGCCCGGGATCTTGGCTTCATTACCCGTGCCGTCATCGCTCACCACCTTCTGCAGCATGATGTTGACCTGCTCGGCCGACTCGGCGCTGATGATCTGCTGGCCGCGCGGGTGGGTGGGCACCTTATTGCCGACGCGCTTGATGAGGTGCGGCGGCACCATGCGCCCGCCGTTGGCGATGGCGCCGTAGGCCTCCGCGATCTGGGCGATGGTCACGGCGACGCCCTGCCCGATGGGGATGTTGAGGATCGACGTGCCCGACCACTCATCGGTGGGGAGCACGATGCCCGACACCTCACCTGGGTAGTCGATGCCTGTCTTCGCGCCGAACCCGAACTGCTGGATCCAGTGCTGCAGCTGCGTGGTGCCGAGCTTCTGGGCGATCTTGACCGTGCCTATATTGCTCGAGTTCTGCAGAATCTCCTGGGTGCTCCACGAAACCGATGGCCTGTAGTGCGACTCCTTGAGGGTTCGGTCGTACAGGGTGAGCGTCTCGGGCAGGTCGAAAATGGTGTCGCGGGTCACCACGCCGTCCTCAATTGCTCCGGCAATCGCCACGAGCTTAAACGTGGACCCGGGCTCGTAGGTATCGGTGATGGGTCGCATGCGCTCGGCGTCGGCCGTGAGGGTCTCCGACTTGTTGAGGTCGTACCCCGGCACCGTGGCCATGGCAAGAATGGCCCCGTCCCGAGGACGCATGACAATCGCTGATGCCGCCGTGGCGTTGTTGGCATCGAGGACCGCCTGCAGCACGGTCTCGGTCTTCTGCTGAATGGCACTGTCGATGGTGAGTGTCACCGTCTTGCCGGCAACCGGTTCGCGGTCGTCGAGGATCCTGAGGGTCTTCCCCTTCGGATCGCGTGCCTCGTGGCGTTGCCCGGCCGTGCCCTTGAGCAGGCCGTCCATCGACTTCTCGAGACCGGTGAGGCCCGCGCCCCAGTCGTCGGTCATGCCGATCATCTGTGAGCCCACCATGCCCAGCGGATAGAGGCGCTTCTGCGCGTCAGTCAGCGTGATGCCCGACAGGCCGAGCTTCCTGAGATATGCGGCGCGTTGCTGGTCGACGCCCGTGTTGAGCATGACGTACCCGCCTTCGCCCTGCAGTCGCCGCTCTGTCTCGTCGACCGACAGCTCAACCGCCGACGCAATGCGCTCGGCCGTGCCCCGCTTGTCAGTCACCAGATACGGGGTGGCGGTCACGGCGACCACGTGCTTATCCACCGCCAGCTCGCGGCCATCTGACGACAAGATGGCACCACGGGGCGCCTGCAGGTCGATGGTGCGCTCATGCTGTGCGGTCGCCTTGGCATTGAGTTCTTCCGCCTGCACCGTGGCAATCCAACCGGCACGGGCTCCAAAGAGGCCGAGCACTGCGAGGGTGGCGATGGTCAGGTAGCGGACACGCCGCGACTCAACCCGATCGGCCGCGTCCCGCCTGGCGCGGGCGCGCCCTTTATCGCGTGCGCGACGCATATCCGGGCGTGACACGGGCTGAGGGTGGGACGGTGACGTATGTGAGGCCGCTGCCGGGTGCCTGAACCATTCCGAGACGCTTGGCGGCCTGGTCCACAACCTCGCCGTCCCTCTGGGCGAGGCTGGCACGGAGCTTGAGGATGTCGCCCTGCACCTGGTCGTACATCTCCACAGTGCGACCGGCCTGCGTGGTGACGTTGAGGCGGGCGACGTTTACCCAGACCACGCCGCCGAGCAGAATGGCGATGAACGGAATGACCACCCACGCAAGCCGCACACCGTGCGACTGCAGGCGCTGCCACCGGCGCGGTGCTGGGCTGACAATGACCCGCGGGCGGGGCCTGGCGGCGGGAGCCGGCCGGGTGCTGGGCTGTGCGACGCGCGCTGCTCCGCCACGGGTGCTCATGCGTCGCCCTTCTCGATCACGCGCAGGCGGGCCGAATGGCAACGGGGGTTACGGGCGATCTCGGCCATGACCGACTTGACGGCGCGCGGCGTGATCATGCGCCCCTCGGGCAACTTGCCGCAGCCGCACACCGGCATATCGGGCGGGCAGATACAGCCGCGGGTGCGCTCGCGCATAAATCGCTTGACCATGCGGTCCTCAAGCGACTGAAACGAGATGACCGCCAGGCGTCCGCCCGGGCGCAGGATGTCGAAGGCGCGCGGCAGCCCCTGCTCCAGAATCCCCAACTCGTCATTGACCACGATGCGAAGCGCCTGAAACACCCGGCGGGCGGGATGGCCACCGGCAAACAGCGCCGGGGTGGGCACGGCGCCACGGATGACCTCCACCAGATCACCGGTGGTGGTGATGGGCGTCTCGGCGCGCCGGCGCACGATTGCACGGGCGATCTGGCGCGAGTACCGCTCGTCGCCCAGCTCCCAGAACCATTTGGCCAGATCCTGCTCGTCGGCATCGGCCACGAGGTCGGCTGCCGATACCGGCAGCGACGGATCCATGCGCATGTCAAGCGGGGCGGGGCGCGAGTACGAGAAGCCGCGCTCGGGCCGGTCCACTTGCATTGACGAGAGACCCAGGTCCATAAGGATGACATCGGCCCGCTGCCCCTGGTCTTCAAGATCGGCGAGCACCGATCCGAAGTCGCCACGGATGAGGCGGAAGGGGCAGCCGAACTCGCCGCGAAGGGCGTCGAAGTGCGTAGCGGCCTCGGGATCCCTGTCGATACCGATCAGTTCGCCGGTGGGACCCACGCGCTTCGCGAGGGCAGACGAGTGGCCGCCGGCCCCAAACGTGCAATCGATGACGACCTCGCCCGGCTCGGGCGATACCAGCGCCAGAACCTGGTCGAGAAGGACGGGGTCGTGCGGGGCGCCGCCGGAGACCAGATGAAGGGCCTCTGTCTGGGCGCCGACGGGGCTCATCCCCGGCCGCCGTCGTTGATGCGGGCGGCAAGACGCGCGGCACGCTGGGCCACTCCGTCGGTCTTGAGGCGCTCGAAGCGCTCGGCCAGCCGGTCCGGGTTCCAGAGTTCGAGGTAAGCGCCGCCGCCGAGCACCTTCACCTTGCCGTCGAGGCTCGCGTGCTCGCGAAGTTCGGCGGGCACCAGCAGGCGACCCTGCTTGTCGAGGCCCTCTTGCTCAAAGGCCCCGGCCAGAAGGAACCGGCTCAGTTCGCGCTGGTCGTCGTCGAGCACGCTCATGCGGCCAAACGTGTCCTCGATAAACGACGGCCACTCGAACCGCGGCACCACCACAAGGCAGTCGTCCAGCCACCATGCGGTGACGGTGCCATCGGCGAAGGGGTCCCGAAGCCGTGACGGAATGGCCACGCGCGATCGGTCGTCGAGGCTGCATTCATAGGTACCGCTGAGGAG
The DNA here is from genome assembly GCA_005800465.1 of Actinomycetota bacterium. Taxonomy (GTDB): domain Bacteria; phylum Actinomycetota; class Thermoleophilia; order Miltoncostaeales; family Miltoncostaeaceae; genus SYFI01. Next base: position 3,632 of record SYFI01000114.1, read on the forward strand.
CCGGGGTGCCATCGACAGGGAACCTACCCCCGCTCTCCCCACAATACAACCCATTCACCCCAAATTGTTCCCCAGACACCCCATCTGGCCACCCCGATGCACCTCGCAACAGGTCGTGCAGCCCCGGCCCCATTCGTGCAACGCATCGTGCGGTGAGAACACATGTTCCGTCCGAGGGGGGGCGTACGTTTGTTCGCATGAACACGCGACGTCATCTCTCACTCGTCCCGGACTCCACGGGAACACCCTCTCCGGCAGGCCCGTCCGCGGCCATGCCCCGCCCCCGTCGGCGGGGGGGTAGGCCGGCAGGCGGACGGGCCGCAGGCCTTGCCGCCCTCGCCGCCGGCCTCACACTCGGCCTCATGTCGGGCGGGGCCAGCACGCTGCTCACCCATCCCGGTGACGCCGGCGCGGTGCTGGTACCCCTCGCAGGTGCCATCGGCATCATGATCGCGGCGGCATTCCGCAGCCGCGCGGTGGCCCAGCGCCGTCGCCGCCACGCCATCCGTGGCCGCGAGCGCATGCGCACCCACGAACAGGTGCTCCGCCCAAAGCCGGTACTCATCCACTCGCGCGAGACGTTCCGTACGGTCGTCATCGCCACCGAGCCCGTCGCGACGCCCACAAGGCGCGCGGCGTAGGGTCCAGGTGCTGGGGGGTTCCATCCACCCCCCGGCGCTCGGGTCAGTTTCTCCTGACGTAAAGTGCCTGGCATGAACCGACGCCGCTCCCCCGCACTCCACCTCGTTGCAGTAGGCGCGCTCGCGCTCATCGGCATGGCGGTGGCCTCTCCACGCACACCGATGTGACATTCGCCGGAGCGATCAACACCAGCATCAATAAATCCAACGAAGACGCCCGCGGCACCCCGCCGGTTGACAAGTGGCCTCACACACCTGCTGTGGCCATAGTTTCTCGCCACATCAGCAACACAACGGCGTAGCGTCCGCAGCATGAGTGTGAATCGACGCCTCGCGGTGTTCGGCGACATCCATGGCAACGTGGCTGCCCTGGATGCCGTAATCGCTGCGATCGGGGCCGCGGGAATCAGCGACGCCATCTGTACTGGCGACATCGTGATGCGTGGCACCGAGCCCGAAGAGTGCATCGCGCGAATGCGGGCCACAGGCTGGCCCATCGTGGGCGGCAACACCGATCGCAAGGTGTCGAACAAGACGCTGAAGCCCGACACCGAACTTCGCGGCATGCGCCCCGGCACACGCACGTGGACGCGCGCCGTACTGGGTGATGCCGATGCCCAGTGGTTGGGATCGCTGCCCGCGATGGTGGAGGCCGACTTAGGGCCGCACCGCGTGGTGGCCATTCACGGCGACCGCACCGTGCCGCCCGGCAAGGTGGCCCACGACGCCAACGACTCTGATCTGGTGGCCATGATGGATGCGCTGGGCGCAGATGTGCTCGTCGCCGCCCACACCCATGCGCCCATGCTGCGACGGGTGAAGGGCCGGTTCATCATCAACCCCGGAAGCGTGGGCGAAGGCACGGTAGACGACCAGCGCCCGGCATGGGCATGGCTCGAGGCCACCGATGACGGCATCCACGCGGCAATCGAGCATGTCGATGCCCCGCTTGCGCCGCCGCGAGCAATGCATCCTCGCAAGGGCGCGTAGGGCCTAGGTTCGTCGGGCCAGCGTCACCAGCTGGCTGCCCTGCCCGGCAGCCCGGGCCCCGAATGCGGCCGGGATCATGGCGGCTGCCAGCGCGCGACCGGCCATGCCACGGGCGGGGTTCACCTGCGGGTCAAGTCCGGGTGCCAGCGAAAACGCGAGCGACGATGGATAGCCCCACCCCCCACGCGGGCTGATCTCCTCCACCGAGAACCCAGCCTCACCGAGCACCAGCCGTAACGAGCATTCGTCAAAGTGCCACCGATGCCGCGACGGCTCCCAGGCGTGCCACGAATTGCCGAACACCCGGGCCTCGAGGGAGTCGCGGTTGGGCACCGCCACGCTCAGCATGCCCCCATCGCGCATCACTCTTGACACTCGGCCAAGCGCATCGCCAAGATCGTCGAGATGCTCAAGCACGTGCCACAGCACCACCGCATCGGCACGGCGCGCACCCATCACCTCTCTCAATTCGTGCACCCCAGCGCGAACCACCTCCGCGTTGGTATCAGCGAGATCAGCCGTGGCACGCATGACCTCAACCGGGTCTGGCTCAATTGCCACGACATCAAACCCCCGGTTGGCCAGTGCCTTCGCCCGCAGACCCGTGCCCGCACCCACATCAACAACGAGCGATCCCGGGCCAAGCGCATTGGCAAGCGGTGCCACCGATGCCGAAGCCATACGTGACGCCACCACCGCGCCGATGCCAGTCATCTCACCAGCCGCTGCTGCGGCAGCGACATCGCCGGGCGCAGGCCATGTGAACCCAATGCCACATACCGCCGAGGTGCACACACGCACCTCACCGGGCCGGCCGCCATGCCGGTCGTGCGGAACGAGCAGCAGGTCGGACACTCCGCCGCAGCGCAGGCATGCGATGGCGTCACGTAGCGGGGACGACTGCACGTGCTCACGATATCGGTCAACCACCACCGCCAGCCGCCCACGTGGGCAGCAGCACCCCCGGCGGTTGTGGGCGACTGGGACGCGGTCGTCTGGGGCGCGGCGGTCGGGGGCGAGCCGGAATTCGCGGCATCACCGAGACGGGCGGGCGTTCGATGAGACGCACAAGGGCGGGAATCGGACGCACCGGTGCCCGGCGCCCCAGGTGCACCGGGCGCAATACCAGCAACCCAGCCATCACCAAGGCGATCACCACCACGATGCCAACGTACTCCACCACCACGGATCCCCGCTGTCTCATACCCCCGTCACCACACCTATCTGGCCGGCCAACTCGATCAGCATCACTCCCAACACCAGAAGCAGTGCGCCCGGCACCATCACCAGCGCCACCACAAGCTGAATGCGCGGGGCTGCCCGCGCGGCACGGTCGCGGGCGAGCTGCCGACGGGTCGCCCGAAGCGCCTCGGCCTGACCCGCGAGCGCTGTGGCCAGGGGGGTGCCGAGCTCCTCGGCTTGCAACAGCGATGCAACGAGCCGCGCAACGTCATCCGAGCCAATTCGCTCGGCGAGCGCTCGGTAGGCCTGTCTGCGCGGTGTTCCCAGCGCCTGGGCATCAAGCATGACGGCGATCTCCTCGCCCAACGGCCCGCCGAGCCGGGCGGCGGCGAGCCGCAGGGCGGGGTCGAGCGCCATTCCCGACTCCACACAGATGACCATGAGGTCGAGTAGATCCGGCAGGGCCTGAACGATCGCCAGCCTCCTCGCGATCGCCATGCGTCCGATCACCCGATCGGGCAGTACACGGCCCGCGAGTGCGAGCACCGGCACGGCGACCACAAGGGGCAACGCCATTACAGCGAGCGCCGCGCCCAGCAGAACCCCGGCCACGGCACCGCCCGCGCGCGCGCGCACCACCGTGGCGGCGCCCCGATCGCCAGAGAGGCCTGCGCCCTCCACGGTCGCCACTGGGGGATTCCCCTGCACCGCGCCCCTCACGCCGGACGGCACAGGCACCCTCGCCAGCACCGTGATCAACCGGGGCACCGCGTGGGCCGCGCGCGCCGCCCGTCGCCCCGGTGAATCGGCTCGCCGCAGCCGCAGGCCCACAACCAATGCAACCACGGCCGGGGCCAGCGCCAAAAGCGCGGGCGGCGCGATCATGCAGGCACCGCCGCAATGCGCCGGATGATGATGATTCCCGTGGCCTGAAGACCCACCGACACCACAAGTATCCC
>SYFI01000115.1 GCA_005800465.1 Actinomycetota bacterium
GCTCTATCCACTGAGCTACGCGCGCTTGCTGAGCCGAGTGTAGACCCCCCGCCTGGCCATGCCCCTCATGATGGCTCTACGGGGCGACGTTGATCGTGTCCGCCGAGGCCTTCGGCTTGAGGATGGACACCACCAGGATCACGGTGCCCGTAAGTGCGCTGGCGACGTGGCGCATGCCGGCTGGCTCGACCACACCCTACCCGGGATGCACCACCCGCGTCTGCCCCGGGCGGATGGGAATTTTCTTCGGATCGATTCCGGCCCGGGGGATGCTGAGGTACGCGGTGCTGCGCTCCACCGTGTAGGTCAGGTCCCCCTGCGGCACCCGCACCGGCTGTGTACCCGGGTGATAGTGCAGCGGCAGAGTGGTGCCCTTGGGGATCGTGACTTTGTACATGTTGAGCACATAGCCGGAGGCTCCCTGGTCCGGAGGGCTTAGTACCAGGTCCCGCACCGCCTGGGCCGATGCGATCGTTGCGGGGATGGCTGCCAACGCAATACCGATGGCCAAGGCGCGAACCGTGTGGTTTCTCATACACGGAAGTCTACGGTTGGCCGCTAATATCGTCCGGATGGCCGACCCCCGCACATGGAATGTGGCCCTGCCCGAAGGTGCCAAGGCCCCGTTCAGCGTGTGGGTAAATGGCGAGCCGCGACATGAGGGCGAGCACTACACCGTTGAGGGACGGTGGCTCCGGTTCACCACCCCCCTCGTTCCGAAGGTCAAGTCGAAGGGCTTCGGCCGCAAGATGGCGCTTTTGGCGGGCGTGGGCGTATATGGCGACCAGAAGGCCGACGTGGTTGACCTGCGTTACCAGGTCGGCGGACGCGTGCAGCACGCCACCGAACTTCCCATCATTCCACCGGAAGCACTCGACGCCGACAGCTAGGTCCTGAGGGCGTCCATCAGGTCCTCGTCCCAACGCTGGGAGGGGGTGAAGCCCGGTGGTGGTGCCACCTCGACCCGCTGATGCGCGGTGAGGGCTTCGATAATGACTCCCCCCATGGCCATTGACGCCATACGCGCCGGCAGGTGGTCGGGTCGGGGTACGCCCCGGGTGGTGCACATGAGGTGCACCAACTCGACCTGCGTGGGCATGGACTCCTCGGCTACTTTGTAAGTGCCCTCTGGCGCGAGCGATGCCGCGATGATTGCCGCGGCGGCGTCACGGGCGCCGATGACCGCGATGGGGTTGTCGCCCGCTCCGACAACGCGAAACCGCCGCATCTGAAGACCGCGCGACATGTCGCAGATGAAGCCCGAGGGGCCGTAGGCCCACGGGAGCCGCACGACCCGTACGCCGGGACCCACCAGCACGCGTTCGGCAGCCAGGCCCGGACGGGCGATCTCGAGTGGACCATCGGCATCGCCGATCGCGCACGTGCCCATCACCACATTGCGGCCTGCGGCAATGCCATGGATGATCTCCGCGCCGGCCTGGGCCTCACGCTCCAACTTGCGCAGATGTCGCCCGCGTACCGGTGGGGTGATGCGCGGGAGGCCAAGATGAAAGATGACCTCGGCGTCCTGTGCCGCACGGTCCCACTGGATCGACTCCCCGATGTCGGCCCGGATGGTCGTGGCTCCACGATCGCGAAGCGCCCACGCGCCCCGATCGGTACGGGCAAGCGCGGTGACCTCCACACCCTGCTCGAGGAGTGCATCCACCACTGCGCCGCCGATGAGTCCGGTGGCGCCGGTGACGAAGGCCGTTCCCAGTGCCGTGGCGGTCAGCCCCCTGCGACGGCAGGGAGGATGGTGACCTCCTGGCCGTCGGCCACTGCGGTGTCGATGCCCTGCAGAAAGCGGACGTCCTGCCCGGCGACGAACACGTTCACGAAGCGGCGCAACTTGCCGTCCTGCGTCACACGATCACGGAAGCCGGGGTGATTGACCTCGAGCTCGTCGATGATCGCGGCCACCGTGCCGGGGGCGCACTCAACAGTGCCGGCATTGCCGGTGAGCGGGCGGAGCGGAGATGGAATGCGAACGGTCACGCTCATCGGGGAATCCTCAGGGTCGTCGGGTTGATCATGCAGGAAGAGGGGTGCCGCGGCCTGCCACAGCAGCCTCGAAGTCCCCCACGGTGGGGCTGATTGTGACTGGCTCCACGCGATCGGCGATGGCGTCGAGGGTCTTCAGTCCGTCACCCGTGATGTAGAGCATTACGCGTTCGTCGGGGCCGATATCGCCACGATCCGCCAGGCGCTTGAGCACTGCGGTGGTCACGCCGCCCGCGGTTTCGGTGAAGATTCCCGTGGTTTCCGCCAGCAGGCAGATTCCGTCGGTGATCTCGCCCTCGGTCACCGCGTCGATTGATCCGCCGGTTTCATGCGCAACATCCAGAGCGAAGACTCCGTCGGCTGGGTTGCCGATCGCGAGACTCTTGGCGATGGTCTCCGGGCGCACCGGGGTCACGAAGTCGAGCCCTGCCTCGTACGCAGCCGCCACGGGGCCACATCCCTGTGCCTGGGCGCCATTCATGTGCGGCACGTCGCCCTCAACGAGGCCAAGCTCGAGAAACTCACCAAAGCCGCGGCGGATCTTGGTGTAGAGGGAGCCTGAAGCGATGGGCACGATGCAGCGATCTGGGAGCGTCCAGCCCAGCTGCTCAACCGTCTCGTAGGCGAGGGTCTTGCTGCCCTCGCTGTAGTACGGCCGCACGTTGACGTTGACGAACGCCCACGGGCGATCTGCGGCAAGCTCCATACACAGCCGATTGACGTCGTCGTAGTTGCCATCAACGGCGACGAGGGTGCAGCCGTAGATACCCGTGGCAACGATCTTCTGAGACTCGAGGTCGCTCGGCACAAACACAAAGCTCTCCATGCCGGCGGCCGCAGCATGTGCCGCCACCGACTGGGCCAGATTGCCGGTGGATGCGCACGCGGCAACCTCAAACCCGAGCTCACGGGCCTTCTGCAGCGCCACGCTCACCACGCGATCCTTGAACGAATGCGTGGGATTGGCGGTCTCGTTCTTCACCCACACCTCGCCGAGGCCCAGGCGGGCAGCGAGGCGCGGTGCGGGAACAAGCGGGCTCATTCCTACCGGGAGGCCCACCTGGGTGTCAATCGGCGCGCACGGCAGCAGATCGGCATACCGCCAGATTGACTGCGGGCCGGCCTCAATGGACTCACGGGTGACGTTGGCGCGCAGGTAGTCGAGGTCGTATACGACCTCGAGCGGGCCGAAGCAGAACTCGCAGGCGTACGACGCGCCCAACGGCGACTCCTCGCCGCACTCCTTGCAGCGGAGCCCACGTGCTCCTGTGACGCGCCCTTCCGTGTGTTCCATCCCAATCTCCCAAACGGTGCCGGGAGTCGAGGGTCACGGTGCGAACGTGCACGCCGACCATCGCATCTCCCAGGCACGAATGCCTGCTGGAATTGGCACCTGACGAGTATTCGCTGGTTGCCGCGGCTTCAAAGGGCCATACCCTCCACCGCTCTTGATGCAGCCGACACCCTAGCGGAGCAACCCGCGCCGCGTCAAACGCATGACCCCGCTCACCCATTTTAACGCGGCACCGCGACGCGCGCTGCCGTCCGGTCCGGCTCGTTACGATAGATCCGTGCGATGACTGATTCCGCCGCCGACATGCCGATCGTCCCAGACCCCGCTTCAGTTGATGCTGAGGCCGCGGCTGCCGCTCCCGAAAAGCATCGCCTGTTCCGGCGCCGCACGTCGGAGGTTGAGACCTCCGCTGGCGCCGCTCCCGAGTCCACCGAGGTAGTGGAGATCATCGGGACCACCGGAGACGAAGCCGTTGAGGGCGAGTCGCCAGAGCGCATCCGCCCCGGCGTTCTGCGCCGCCGGCGCCGCAGGCTCCTCGGCCAGTATGAGCAGGGCATCTTCGACCTGGGTGGCCTTGCTCTCGAGTTGTATGGCCGTGGGCTTCTCGCAGAAGAGGTGATGCGTCGGCGCGCTGCCGAGGTGAACGACCTCCGCGGTCAGGTGCATCAGGTGGACGACCAACTGGACGACATCAAGTCAGCCCGGGCGGAGCGGCGCCAGTCGGGCCGCGGTCCCAGCATCACGTGCCCCGAGTGCGGAGCTCGCAGCAAGCCCGGCGCCAACTTCTGCGCCCAGTGCGGTACACCGCTCGGCACCATCGCGGAAGTCGTTGAGGTAGAGCAGGACACCATCGTCATCACCGATACGCGCGATCAGCCGACGCAGGTCATCTCAAGTGACAGTGGCGATTCTCAAGCCACGCAGGCCATTCCGATGCCCGGCGAGAGCGAGTCGAAGTCGTGACGTCGCACGAAAGTCCGTATCCGGGAGTCGACCCCCCGCACCCAGATCCCGCGAGCGGAGCCTCATCCGGTGATGACGCCACCACGGTCGAGGCACCCGCGCCACCTCCCACCTGCTCGGTGTGCGGTTGCGCGCTTGACCCCACGCAGACCTACTGCCTTGAGTGCGGATCACCCACTCCGCTCGCCCCCAAAATGCGGCGCGGCGCTGGTGGCCTCGCAAGCGTGGCAATCGGGCTGGCAATCCTGGGTGCTGGCGCAGGCGCCCTCGCGTACGTGGCGTCCAACGACGATGGTGGCCCTCGAGCGGTTCCGGTGCCGATGGTCAGTACGGCGCCCGTCATCACAGTGCCCACCACGGCGATTCCCACCACCAGCACCGACTCAAGCCTGCCCGGCGACGCGATGGGGACCCTCCCCACCGACCCAAGTGGATTGCTCCCCGACACCACGGCGACCACTGGTGGGCTCCCTGAGGACACCACAGCAACCACCGGCGGCTCCGGTGTGCTCACGGTGACGGGCCCCGGGGTGGATGGGCAGACCACCAGCGAGTTGCCCACCACGAGCGACTCCACTGGTTCGGCAGGCAGCGGTTCATCTGCCACCGGATCCGACGACTGGCCGTCCGGGACCAGCGGTTGGACCGCCATCGTGTCGAGCGTCAAGAACGAGGCGGCCGCGCGGTCGGCGGCATCGAAGCTCCAGTCGTCTGGTCAGCCGGGTGGGGTGCTGTTCAGCACCGACCATCCGTCGCTTCGTCCCGGGTACTGGGTGGTGTTTTCGGGAGTCTTCACCACCAAGTCTGAGGCACTCTCACAGGCGCGGTCGCTCGTGGGCTCGTACCCCGGCTCCTACCCGCGCGAGATCACCTCGTAACAGCCGGGTTGGTGCGCGTCAGCCAGTGAGGCGGATCGCACGTGTGATTCCAACCCGTGAGGCGTCGCCGAGCACCACGACACTGCCGCGCCCCCCGGCACCCGACGTGGCGATGGAGACCGTTCCCGACGGCGCCACGCGCGCCGTGCCCACAACGCGCGCTCCCACGCGCACCTGAACCCGTAGGCCCGCGGCCAGAGGACCCACCTTTGCGGTCACGCGCCCTGCCGATGCCCGCAGGGCCGAGAGCGACACGCCATGCGCTGGTGTGGCCACCGGGCCGAGCGCCAGCACTCCGCCTTCGGACGTGGTGGCCCGGAGCGACATGCGGCGCCCAGCACCTGCCACCCGCACATGAAGCCACGTCCAGGAGCCATCGCTTGCCGTGAGGCGCGCCTGTGCCCCTCCCGCGGATGCGACGACAGTTCCTGATCCCCGCACCGCCACGCCGAGATACCGGGAAGCACCGCCCAGTGCAACGCCTGGGGTCGTGGCGGTGAGCGTTCCGTCATCCACCCGAACGGCCGACTGACCCCACGAGCGCGCAACCACGGGGAGCCCTGCGCTCACGGACCACCCCGGCAGGACCGCCCGCACTGGACCCATGCCACCAACAAGCAGACGCCGGCCGAGCGATGAAACCGGGTCGAGCACGATGCGCACCGTCTGCCCGGCGACAGCACCGACCGGTACATCCATTGAGCGCACGCCCTTGTCCGGCACGAGGGTGATGAGCGGGATGTCGGGTCCACCGCCCTCTGGTCGCGCCCGCACCTGCACGAACGCATTCGCACCCGGCACGCCGATACTCACTGGTATCACCTGTGCCCCCTGCGGGATGGCCACCACGGGGCCGAGCACGGTGGTGTTGTCTGATGCCGAGATAACGGGGCCATCGGCGAGCACCATCGAGGTGGCAGGGCCCATAACGCCCCACCCGACGAGTCCTGACAACAGATCGCCGTTTGGCACCGCCGAAAGATCGGACGCCGGGCCCAGCGGCACACCAGCCGGAGCGGCGCCGGCAGAGGCGACGATGACGAGCGTTGCGACGAGCGTGGCGGAAACGATTCGGACGGCGATTCCCGGGTCGGGGATAGATTGCCCGCCCATGGTAGATCCCATTCGGGGGGACACCCCGCACACTCGGGTCGGCGTTGACGTCGGCGGCACATTCACCGACGCCGTCGTGGTATCGGCGCACGGCGTCTTCGCGGCCAAGGTTCCCACCACCCCGCACGATCAGGGAGAGGGCGTCGTGGCCGCGGTTGCAGCCGCGCTGGACGCCGCCGGGGAGACCGGCGCAGAGGCCCGGTCGCTCGCCCACGGCATGACGGTGGGAACCAACGCGCTCCTTGAGCGGCGCGGCGCCCGGGTGTGTCTGATCACCACGCAGGGTTTTGAGGACATCCTTGAACTGCGCCGCCAGGACCGGGCCTCGCTCTACCACTTGGAGCAACAACATCAGGCCCCGCTCGTGCGGGCAGACCACGTGATCGGCGCCAGAGAGCGCATGACCCCCACTGGTATCGAACTGCCGCTCAGCGACGATGCGATTCGTGAGGTTGTCGCCGCAGTGGTGGCCCTCAACCCGGAGTCGGTGGCTATCGGCCTGCTCTTTGCATACCGGGATCCATCGCACGAGACTGCCCTCGCATACGCCATACGCGCAGCGCTTCCGGGTGTCCCCATTTCCATCTCATCGGAGGTGCTCCCCGAGATCAGGGAGTATGAGCGCATTGCCACCACGGCCCTTGACGCCTACCTCGCGCCCGTGCTTCTCACCTATCTGGAGCGCCTCTCGGGCCGTACGGCAGTGGCCGGCCTGCCGGAGCCCTCCATCATGCAGTCGAGCGGCGGGCTGATGAGCCTCGGTGTGGCAACCACGCATGCTGCGCGCACCGTCCTGTCTGGTCCCGCGGGCGGCCTGGTAGGTGCCGCGGCAGTTGCAGCAAGTATTGATGAGCCGCTCGCCCTGGCGTTCGACATGGGTGGGACATCGTGCGATGTCGCCCTCATCGACGATGGCGAACCCGCGCGGGCGCCGGGGCGCTCCGTCGCCGGACACCCGGTCCACCTCCCCATGCTCGACATCCACACGGTGTCGGCTGGCGGAGGCAGCATCGCGTGGGCGGATGGTGGCGGCGCCCTGCGTGTGGGGCCGCGCTCGGCCGCGGCGGTTCCGGGCCCTGCCGCATACGGCCTCGGCGGCACGGAGCCCACGGTGACCGACGCCAATGTGGTGCTCGGGCGCGTGACCGGGGATCTCGGCGCCGGAGGCGAGATACGCCTCAATCAGGCGCGGGCGCTCGAGGCTGTAACGGCATTCGGCGAGACACTCCATCTTCGGCCGGTGCAATGCGCCGAGGGCATCATCGCTGTGGCCGTCTCGCAAATTGTGGGGGCACTCCGCGTGGTGAGCGTGGAACGCGGCATCGATCCCCGGCGCGCCGTACTGATCGCGTTTGGTGGCGCCGGGCCGATGCACGCCTGCGACGTGGCCGACTCGCTTCAGATCGCGCACATCGTATGTCCGGCATCCGCGGGGGTGCTGGCCGCACTGGGCATGGTGGTGGCCGGGGAGCGGCGCGACTACGTGCAGACGGTGCTGCTTCCCGCCGCAGACCACACATCGCTTGCTCACGCGGTCGCACCACTGCTCGCGATGGCCATGGGAGATCTCGCCGGCGGGCGCCTTGAGGCTCACGCCGACTGCCGCTACATCGGACAAAGCCATGCGCTGACGATCCCATGGGACCCGCGGGATCCGGGCGCCAGCCTCGCGGACGCATATCATGCTGCCCACGAGCGCGCATCCGGCGGGGCGATGCCGGGTCGGGCCGTCGAGGTTGTGTCGCTCCGGGTCGCGGCCATCTGCGACGGCCCGGAGATTCCCGATGGTCTCGCGGCACCCCTACGCCCCCCGATCTCCGGGCCCGTCAGCATCCCCATGGCAGGCAGCACGTGCTGGGTCGCCGACGGATGGGTTGCCACAGCACACACTGATGGTGCAATCACGTTGGAGCGCTCATGAGTGGTCTCGACCCGATCGGCCTTCAGGTCTGGAACGCCACTCTGTGCGCGGTTGCCGAAGAGATGCAAGCCGCAATGGTGCGCGCGGCCTTCAGCGTCACCATCAAGGAGCGTTGCGACTGCAGCACGGCGATCTTTGATGCGCATGGGCAAATGGTGGCGCAGTCGGACTCGATCCCCGTCCACCTGGGTGCCATGCCCGAGGCGGTCGCTGCCGTTATTTCCCGCGGTGCGCTGCCGGGCGAGGCGTGGATCATCAACGACCCGTTCCAGGGCGGCACGCACCTGCCAGACATCACGATCGTCTCCCCCATTGCCGTTGATGGCACCTCGGTGGCGCACGCGGTCACACGCGCCCACCACGCGGATGTCGGCGGCATGGCACCTGGATCCATGCCGGCGGGGGCCCGGGAGCTTGTTCAGGAGGGCCTGATAATTCCGCCAATGCGCCTTGCATCGACCAGTGGCCTTGATCAGGGCCTTGTTGATCTCATCGTCGCCAACTCCCGCACGCCGGATGAGCGCCGAGGCGATCTGGCGGCCCAACTGTCCGCACACCGCCTCGCGCAGACGCGGATGGACGATCTGGCACTGCGACGCGATGGTGTGCATGCCATCGCGGCAGCGATGGACGACATTCTCGCCTACGCGCAGCGACGCACACGTGCGGCGATTTCCGCACTTCCCGACGGTCGTTGGACCGGCCTCGAATGCCTTGAGGGCGACGGCGTGACCGATGACGACATCGTGATCCGCGTGGCGGTCACCATCAGCGGCGATGCGATGACCGTGGACTTCACCGGCAGCGACCCCGCCGGACCGGGAAACCTCAACTGCCCCATCGCCGTTACGCGATCAGCGGTGTACTTCGCTGTGCGTGTGGCGATTGACCCTGACATCCCGGCATCTGCAGGTGCATTCGCCCCGGTCACCATCATCGCCCCCGAAGGCAGCGTGGTGAACGCCCGCCCGCCCAGCGCAGTTGCGGCAGGCAACGTGGAGGGCTCGAGCCGAATCACGGACGCGGTACTTTGCGCTCTGTCGGGTGCCACCGATGTGCCTGCCCAAGGGCAGGGGACCATGAACAACCTCACACTTGGGTTCCCCGGTCTGGTGTATTTCGAGACGCTCGGCGGCGGCCAGGGAGCCTCCCCGCGCGGCGACGGGCCAGATGCCGTGCACGTCGCGATGAGCAACACGCTGAACACTCCGGTTGAGGCCCTGGAGGTGGCAATGCCCGTGCGTGTGGAGCGCTACTCGGTCCGGCGTGGATCGGGCGGCACCGGTCTGCACCGCGGCGGCGACGGTGTGGTGCGTCGCATCCGGCTCCTCGAGGATGCCGATGTGTCGCTTATCGCGGAGCGACGTCGCTCGGCACCCCGTGGGCTCGACGGCGGGAGCGACGGCACTCCGGGCTCGACGCGCATCGACGATGCGCCGGTGAGCGGCAAGTGGCGTGGCCGCCTCTCCGCCGGTTCGGTTATTGAGCAGCGCACGCCCGGCGGCGGGGGCCACGGCATCGCCTGACTGCACCCTGCGGGTGTTACTTCGCGAGGTCCTTGCCCACAACCACCACGGCGTCGGCGGTACCGATACGCCCTTCCGCCAGGGAATCAACCGGCACAGCAGTGGTGATGCCCATATCCTTGCCCAGGTTCCAGGCCACTTCCTTGCGACCGGACAGATATTCGATCTGTGACGTGCCCAGGTCCTGCTTCGCGGCGTTATCCACGACCCCAAGGGTGTATCCGGCCGCCTGCACGCGTGGCGCCACACGGTTGGCTGCTGCACCAGACACGCCGCTCGCGTTGAGCACGGCCACGGTGTACGCGGCCTTGTTGGCCAGCGGGGGTACCACTTCAGGGATCGTGCCACCCACGTCAGCAGTGGTGCCGGTGGTGCCGGACGTCGCACTCGTCGATGCCCCAGCACTTGCCGGTGTGGACGATCCGCCATCACCGCGCAGGAAGAAGAACCACACACCGCCTGCCACGATCGCCACAGCGAGCACGGAAATGAGCACCACGAGCGCACCATTTCCCTCGCCCTCCTTGGCCTTCTTTGTGCCTCGTCCGGCCTTCGCCCGCGAGTTGCTGCTCTTGGCATTGGCGCGCGCCCGAGCCGTGGACCGTGGCTGCGCCTGGGCAGCGGCGGCGCTACCGGCGGCGTCACGTACCGCCGCATCTGCTGCGGCGTTCGGGGCAGACCCGGGCAGTGCGCCTGCCTGTGCCCCCAATTGGGCATCGGAGGTCTCAATGCGGACCTCGGGCGACGTGATAATCGCCCGGACCCGTTCCAGCGAGGGTGCTGCGGCCATGGGCACGGGCGGACCAATTCTATCCTCCAGCCGCTTCAGCGCTCGCCCCTGACGGACGATCACCACGGCGAGGGCGATAAAGGCCACGACGCCGATTGCGGCAGCCGCGATGATGATGATGTCCAGCAGGTCCACTGAGAGGCCACGCTACCAGCAGGCCCCGATGCCCGACGCCACCGACAGCCCGAGGTGCGGGGTCAGGCGCCCGGCGTCACCCTGTACGCGTCAAATACCGACTCGACGTTTCGCAGGTGCGCCGTGAGCACCCGCAGGGTGTTGATATCGGCCATCTCCAGCACAAAGCGATGCCGGGCCATCTGATCATCAACCTGGCACTGCGCCGAGAGGATGTTGACCCCGTTCTCGGCGATGGTGCGTGAGATGTCCTCGAGAAGGCGATGGCGATCCCATGCCTCCACGGCGAGCTCCACGCCAAAGGCGTGCCGGCTCTCCCCACCCCACGCCACGGATGTGAATCGCTCCGGGGACCGCATGAGCGCGCGCGTATTGGGGCAGTCTCCCCGGTGGATCGTGATACCGCGTCCCAGTGAGATATATCCCACGATGTCATCCCCGGGAAC
>SYFI01000116.1 GCA_005800465.1 Actinomycetota bacterium
CTTGACCTCGTCCCACAGGCCGGCGCCACGGAGCGTGCGCTCCACGACATCATCCCGCTCAGCCTTGCCACCCTTCACCCGGTTGAACTTCGGGCCCGCCCAGATGTTGTCGGCAATCGACTTGGTGGGAAATGGGTTGGGGCGCTGGAACACCATGCCCACCGCACGCCGCACGGCCACCGGGTCGGCGTCCTTGCCGTACACGTTCTGGTCGTGCAGCAGCACGGTGCCCTCGGCACGGGCACCGGGCACGAGTTCGTGCATACGGTTGAGCGAGCGCAGGAAGGTCGACTTTCCGCAGCCGGATGGCCCGATGAGGGCGGTTACCGTATTTGCCGGGAATGCGAGCGAGATGTCTTCGATGACCTTGTGCGATCCGAAGTAGCACGACAGATCGAGGGTGCGCATTGGGGGCATCAGCGACGGGTCGTTGGGACCGGGCGGGGGGCTGGTGGCCGAAGCCTCCGATGCCAGGGTCGCATTGCCCACAGGCATGGATGACTGCGCCCGGGCTCTTCCTGCCTCAAGCTGCGGCGCGGCCATTGCCTCGTCGCTTCCGCTGCTGTGTGGGTCCGTCATCGTGCCTCCAGCGTTCGTGAGCGGCGGGATATCAACGCTCCGCCAATGTTCAGGATGAAGATGATTGCGACAAGAACCAGGGCTGCACCCCATGCAAGTTGCAGCGATGCCGGCGTGGCCACCTGAATGGTTCGCTGATAAATGAGTTGCGGGATGGCGGAGATCGGATCGTTGAGATCGGTCGAGAAGAACTGATTGCCGAGCGAGGTGAACAGAAGCGGGGCCGTCTCACCCGATGCCCGTGCGACACCCAGGAGCACGCCGGTGATGATCCCTGGGAGCGCCGCCGGGATCACAATGGCGAGGGTCGTGCGCCACTTCGGCGCGCCCAGCGCCATGGCGGCTTCTTTCTGCGCCAGCGGCACCAGTTGCAGCACCTCGTCAGATGCCCTCACCACCACTGGGAACATGATGATGGCGAGCGCGATGCCTCCCGCCCAGGCCGAGAAGTGCCCCACCACAATCACCACGCCCAGATACACGATGAGTCCCACCACGATGGACGGCACCCCCAATAGGATGTCCACCACAAAACCCACGGCTGAGCCGATCTTTCCGCTGATGGTGCCCGGTCGGGCGATATCGCGGATGAAGAGCGCGGTGAGAATCCCGAGCGGCGCTGCAATAAGTGTGGCGATGCCCATAAGGATGAGCGTGCCCACGAGCGCGTTTGAAATACCCCCCGCGTAACTCGATGGATCGGTGGGTGGCAGTTCGGTGAAGAACGATCCGGAGATGGCGGGCAGCCCCACGCGCACCATCTCCCAGATCACCAGAATGAGCGGCACCATTCCGAGGGCAAGGCTGAACCACACGACCCCTTCCCCAAGACGCGACCGCACGCGGCGCGAACGCGAGAGTGATGCAGATCCGCTGATCGTGACCGGCAGACGGGGCGGAGGGGGTGGCGGCGGGGCGCCAGCAGCCAGGGGCGGCGATACCTGCACGTTCTTGGGCGCACGGCGTGGAAAGAGGCCGACGATTTCGGTGACAACTCGTGACACGAGGCCGCCCTTGCGCGCGGCCCCGCCCTCGGAGCGGCTCACCACGAGGCGCGCCAGGCCATTGATGCCAAACGCGAGCACAAACAGCACCACAGCGAGAGCGGTGAGTGCCGACAGCTGGAGCCCCGATGCCTCACCGGTCTGCAGGGCGATGATCGACGCGAGGGTCGACCCCGGCCCCACAAGGGACGTGAATATGCCGGGACTATTGCCAAGCAGCAGTGCGATGGCGATCGTCTCGCCCACCGCGCGGCCCAGACCCAGCGCTGACGCCCCCACGATTCCCGAGCGGGCCCATGGCAGCATTGAGCTACGCACCATCTCCCAGCGAGTTGCGCCCAGCGCATAGGCGGCCTCCTGCTGATCGCGGGGCACTGTCAGCAGCACCTCGCGGATGATGGCCGTGATGATCGGCAGCACCATAACGGCCAGCACAAGCGCAGAGATGAGATACGAGCCCGAGGTGATGGGGCCCTCAAACGGGTGCCACCCAAAGATGTTGAGTCCGCCGAAGGTGGTCGACAGCCACTCGAGCGCAGGCGTGAGGAACGGCACCAGCACGGTGAGGCCCCAGAGACCGAAGATGACCGACGGCACGGCTGCAAGCAGGTTGATCATTGTGCCAACGGGACCGCCTAGCTTCTTGGGCAGCAGCACCACTGTGGCAAGCGCGATACCGATGGCCGCCGGCACAGCAATCATGAGCGCCAGAATGGACGTCATCAGGGTGCCGTAGATAAATGGCAGGGCTCCGAAGATGGGAGCACCGCTCACCGGGGTGGGCAACCACTGCTCGCCCGTCAGGAATCCCCACACCCCGAAGGTGGACCACACCTCGCCGGTCTGGGCAACGGTGTTCCAGATGAGGTACCCAACGAAGGCCACCGCGACGATGGCAGCGCCCACCGCAAGGCCCGTATAGGTGCGGTCGGCCGCGATGCTGGACCCGGCACGCCGTAGCGGTGATGGGAGCTGTCGGGCGAGTGCCTCGTCGGGAGGCGCAGGCGGAGGCGGTGGCGTCATATCCCTGAGTTCGATGGTGTGAGGTTGACCGCCAGCAATGTTGCCCGACGGCATGTGAACTTGATGTGAAACGCACGGGGGCACCGGCTGCATGTGCGACCAGTGCCCCCGGGAACTACAGGGATCAACTCGACGAGTTGACTAGCTCAGGTTTCCGAGCGCCTTGTTGGCACCAGTGCGCAGCTGACCCGAGAGCGCCACGAAGCCGAGGCTCTCCAGCTTGCTCTGAGCGGTCTTGCCCAGGAAGTACGACAGCACCTGAGAGACGGCACCGTTGTTCGGCATTCCGGCACGCACCAGAATGAACGTGGTGGTGGTGATGGGGTACGCGCCCGAGTTCGGCGACGCGGTGAGGTCGATCTTGAGATCGCCAGCCTTGATCTTGACGGTCTGCGCAGCCGTCGGCGTACCGCCGAGCTGAATCGTCTTGGTGGACGGCAGCACGTACTGCATCACGCGGCCCTTGCCCGGAACGATGCGGTTCTGGCCAACGGCGACGACGCCAATCGTCAGGCCGGCGCGCATGGCGTCGCCCAGGTCGACGTAGCCGATGGAGTTGTTGTTGCTTTTGACGCAGTTGGCCACACCGGCGTTACCGGATGACTTCAGAACGAGAGGAGCCGTCCAGGCAGGAGTCTGGTTCTGGCCACCCGAGCTCACCTTCTTCTTGTAGGAGGCGCTCACCTTGGACAGGTAGTTGCTGAAGTTGCCCGAGGTGCCCGAGGCATCACTGCGCACGCACACCGTGATAGGTCCAGCCGGAAACGCGATGCCCTTGTTGGTCTTGGCGATCTTGGGGTCGTTCCACGCGGTGATGTCACCCGAAAAGATGTCGCCGACAACCGAGCCGTCCAACTTGACGTTGTTGCCGGTGACACCCGTTACATTCAAGGGGACGGAGATGGCGCCGTAGAGCGTGGGGATGTAAGTGACTTTGGCGCCACCGTAGGTAGCGACCTGTGCGTCAGTCATGATCACGTCTGAACCGCCGAAGTCAACGGTCTTGGCGGCGAGGGCCTTGATGCCTGACCCGGAGCCGACGGGCGTGTACGAGCAGAGGCCGGAGTCGGAGCACCAGGTCTGGTAGGCGATGGCGGGAAACGTTGCGCCGGAGCCGGTTGCTTTGCCGAATGCGCTTGCCGAGCCGACGAGCGAAAAGCCCGCGACGGACAGAAGCGCGACGTTACGGAGAATGCGGTTCACGTTTGAAATACCTCCTGAAATGATTGCTGGGAACATTTCCTCCGGGGTGCGCCCCGCGAGTCGTTCGCAGTGTTCCCCCACTCCTGTGAACGACGTGTGACCTGTTACAGACCTTCTGTGAACATGCTGTGAAACCGCTTCGCGCTGTCGTTTTCACGTATTCACGACCTATTCACGAGTCGGTCACGATTCATCGCTGACGCAGACGTAACGTCGTCGTCACATGAGCACTCCTCGTGATCCGAACCGTCGCACCGTCCTTGTGGTTGAGGATGATGAGTCCACCGCGCAGGCCGTGGCGTGGCATCTGGCCAAGGCCGGATACGCCACCAGCGTGGCCCGTGACGGACTCGCCGCCCTCACCACACTCAAGGCATGGCAGCCCGATGCCGTGGTGCTCAACCTGATGCTGCCGCACGCGGACGGGTGGGCAATCATCCGCGACGTGCGCCGCTGGGCTCCCAATCTGCCCATCATCGTGATGAACGCGCGCCCCGACGAGGGAGAGCGTCTTGAGACACTCACGCTCGGGGCCGACGACCTCTTGCGAAAGCCATTCTCAGCCCGCGAGTTGGTGGCGCGGCTCGATACGGCCCTGCGGCGTGCCGAAGTACTGGGCGAAGGTGATCCATCTGAGGTGTCGATGGGCGATCTCGAGATCGACCGCGACCGCCTGCAAGTACGGGTTGCCGACGAGGTTGCGCCGCTCACCCCGCTCGAGACCAAGTTGCTGTGGATCCTTGCCGAGGAGAAAGGCCGCTCACTCTCGCGTGACGAGATCTTTGCGCGTGTGTGGGGCGGCGACCGCCCGCACGGCGACCGTTCGGTAGACGTTCTGGTGCGCCGGCTTCGCCGCAAGGTTGACGAGACCGGTGGGCGCTACACCTACGTGCAGACCGAGCACCGAGTCGGGTACCGCCTGGAAGCCATCGCCAAGGCATTCCCCGTGGGGCGCCGGCGGGTCTAGGCGTCGAGCCGCGGTACCCGCTGCACGGCAAGCACCGAGACGTCATCACGCAGGTTGCCCTCGTCGTAGCGCCGTGCCCGCTCGGTGAGGTATGCCATGCGCTCCTCAAGCGGCAGGTGTGCCGACGCCGCCAAGGTCTCGATAACGCGCGACGACCCAAACATGACGTCGCCCTGCCGCGCCTCCACCAGACCATCGGTGTAGATGATCAGCGTGCCACCTTCGGAAATGGTGACCTCGGTCACCGGCCATGACGGCGGGTCGAGCAGGCCAAGAATGGGGCCCCGCTCCTCCACCTCGATAAGCGCGCCGGTGTCGCCGGACATCACGATTGGCCTGGGGTGCCCGGCAAGTGCGATCTCGGCGCGGCCATCGGGGTACACGTGGCAGTGGCACATGGTGGAGAAGATGCCCTGTTCCCGCTCGCCCGGGCCAACCACAAGGCCATTCAGCACACCCAGCACGCGCTGCGGGTCGGGATCCACCTCAACCAGCGCCCGCCACCCAAATCGCATGCGCGCAGCCCGAGCAGCCGGCTCGGCACCGTGTCCGGCGACATCGCCAACCACCACAACAAGACTTCCGTCAGGCAGCACCCGGGCGTCGTAAAAGTCTCCCCCGATGGCAAGCCCCGGGCTCATGGGCAGATAGCGGGCCGCCAGGCGCAGGCCGGGAACGGCGGGCAGGTTCTCGGGAAGGAGCCCCTTCTCCACCGTGCGCCACAGACGCCGCTCCGCGCGCGCGGCCTCGGTACGGCGGGCGCTGGCCTCAGCGGCGTGACGCTGCGCCACCACCTGCCCCTGCATCTCATTGAACGACTCGACCAGTTGGTCAACCTCACGCGCAGCGTGCTCCGGCAGCGGCACCATCTCGCCTGTGCGGCCCGCCCCCACGCGCCGCACTCCCTGCAGCAGCGATCCGAGCGGGGCACCCACCCGGCGCCACAACAGGCGCGTGGCGCCCAGAACAGTGAGCACGGCGATAACGGACCCGAGGAGGAGCGCGAGAATGGTGAGTGTGCGCCGGCGGTCGGCACGGCGGAGCGCAGCCTGACGCTCGCGCTCCACAAGCCCACGAAGTTCGGCCTGCTCGGCTCGCAGCGCGTCGAGGCGCGCTTTACCGATGCCCTGATTGATGCGATCCACCGCACCCTGAATGTTGCCCTGCTTGCGCAGGTCAATGAGGGTTGCAGCCTCCGAGAACCACAGCTTTGCGGCGCGGTCGATCGAGGCCACCGACTGCTCGAGCTTGGGGCTGCCGATCACGAGCCCCTGCAGCCGCGCGATGCTGCGCGGGTACGAGGCCTCGGCCTTGACGTACGGCACCAGATAGTTGGGCCGGCCGGTCAGTGTGAACCCGCTCACGCCGGTCTCGGCATTCAGCAGGTCGGCGAGGATGGATTCGGCCGTGGTGGCGCGCGTGACGGCCGCCTGCTGATCGTCGCGGTACGACGCCGTAGATGAGTACACGCCGATGATGGCCAGGGCGCTGAGCACACCCAGCACCAGCCCCACGCCCACCACCACGCGCGTAAGCAACCCACGCAGCGAGGGGGTGCCGCGACCGCGGAGCACCGACCAGAGGTCGCGCCTGTCCGGATCCCTCATGGAGTCGCCGCCGCCCCGAAGGGACTCAGGCGTCGTCCGGTGGAGGGCCGTCTGCCACGAGTCGCTGGATTTCGCCAAACGTGTCGGGCCGGGTGAGGATTACCAGGGTGTCGTTGGCCATGATGGGTTCATCCGGGTGCGGCATGGGAAGTGCCCCGGCCGTGCGCAGGATGGCCACGATCGTGCCGCCCGTGGTCCGGCGTATGCGACAGGTCTGCACGGTACGGCCCACAAGCGGGCTGTCGGCTGGGATGTCCACCCATTCGAGTGCCAGGTCGTTGAGCGCCACGTCAAGATGCTCGGCTAGCTCCGGCCGGTACACCACGCCACCGAGGATGGAACCCAGTTGGCGGGCCTCGTCGTCGGTGAGGACGAGGACATCGTCGGCGGCCTCGTCGGGGTCGCTGCGGTGGTACACCTCCCGCCGCCCGTCGGTGTGCACGATGGCGCACACGTCCTCGCCGCGGGTGGTGTGCATGGTGAATTTCTTGCCGACGCCGGGGAGGCGTGTCTCTCGGACCTCGATCACGAACGTTCCTCCTCTTGGACGACCACCGCTGCGCTGGGTTTCCGGGATCCGAACAACGCGCGTCCGATCGTCCGGGATTCTCGCATCAGTAGCACTCCAATGAGGGCTGTGACCAGCACGAGTACACCGGCGAATGACGTAATGCGCTCCCGAAAGCCGGGATCGAGCGCCACGCCGAGGGCTGCGATCTGGGCAAGGATGAGCGAGAACTCACCGCGGGCGATGAGACTCGACCCCACTGTGAGCGACTGGCGGCGCGAAAATCCGCTGCTGCGGCCCGAGAACCAGCCCGCGACGAGCTTGCCGCCAACGGCCACCACAGCGCCGATGAGAATCCACTGCCAGATCTCCGAGGCCGATCCCAGGTCGATCTGAAGGCCGAATGCGAAGAAGAAGATGGCCGCTGCAAAGTCGCGCAGGCCATACAGGTGCCGCTCGATACGATCGCGTGCCTCGGTATCGGAGAGCAGGATTCCTACCAGCAGTGCCCCGATGGCGGCCGACAGGCCTGCCCACTCCGCCAGCGCGGCTGCACCGAGCAGTAGTGCAAGGGCAGCCAGCACTAGACGCTCGCGCTCGAGGTTCGGACTGATGCGATTGATGTACTTGGGCAGATAGCGACTGGCCACCAGGAATGCAGCCACGAATACGACCACGATCACGGTACGCGCCGTGATCATGCCCGCACTCACCGTCTGGCCCACCGCTAGTGCAGATGCGATGGCAAGAAATACCGCAATGGCCATGTCCTCAAACACAAGGATGCCCAGCACCAGGTCGGTCTCATCGTCGGCCAGCCTTCGGAAGTCGAACAGGGCCTGAATGATGATGCCGCTGCTCGACACATAGATGATGCCGGCCACGATGAGGGCCTCGGCGCTCACGCCGAACAGGGCCACGCCCACCGCAAACCCAAGGCCGCCATTGACCACCAGGTCGATCACCCCACCCCGCACCACCAGATTGCGTGCCTGGATGAGGCGCTCGAGGCTGAACTCAAGCCCCAGATAGAACAGCAGCAGGATGATCCCAATCTCGCTGATGAGGTACAGCGGCTCACCCTGAAGGAGGGCGGAGGGGAATGGCTCGTAGGACCCCAGCATGATGCCCGCGATGATGAACAGCGGGATGGCCGAGAACCGGAGGCGCTCGCCGATGATGGCGGCGGCGGCAACAGCGACCAGAATGATCGCGAGTTGCCCGAGCAGGCTCATCCGTTCCCAGAAAGGGCGCTACCCACGAGCTCCGAGATGTGCCCCACCTGCTCGCGCCGCATGCGGGCAATGAGCCCCGTGGTGATGTCACGGGCGATTGTGGGGCCGCGGTACACCATCCCGGTCCACACCTCCACCAGCGACGCGCCGCTGGCTAGGCGGTCCCACGCCTGATCGGCATCCATGATGCCGCCCACGCCGATGATCACCAGATCCCCACTGGCCCGGCGAGCGGCGATGCGGGTGGCCTCATCCGCACGGGCGCGAAGTGGGGGGCCCGACATGCCGCCCTGCTGTGCCGCCGCCGGGTCGGCGGGGTGCGTAAGCCCCTCCCGCGAGATGGTGGTGTTGGTGAGCACCACCCCGGCCAGTCCCAGTTCTCCCGCGAGGTCAACGGCATCCTCGATCTGCGCATCTGGCAGGTCGGGTGCCAGCTTCACCAAAAAGGGCATGGGCACGCGGCCATCACGGGCACGCATTGAGGCATCTTCGTCGCGAAGCGCGCCGAGGATAGACGTGAGGTGATCGCGATCCTGCAACTCGCGAAGACCGGGGGTATTGGGCGACGACACGTTGACCACCACCAGATCCGCCACGCCACGGAGTAGGCGGTACGAGGCCACATGATCTGCCGCGGCGACGTCGAGCGGGGTCACCTTCGACTTGCCAATGTTGACGGCAATTTGGATACCGGCACCGGACCCCTCGCGCGCGGCAGCAATGCGTCGGGCCGTGACCGCCGCACCGTCGTTGTTAAAACCCATGCGATTGACGATGGCCTCATCATCCACCAGACGGAACAGGCGGGGGCGTGGGTTTCCCGGCTGGGCACGGGCGGTCACGGTGCCGATCTCAGCGAATCCAAACCCCAGGCGTCCCCACGCGCGCACTGCCCGGCCGTACTTGTCGTAACCGGCGGCAAGCCCCACCGGGCCGGCGAAGTCGAGGTCCATCAGCCGCTGGTGCACCGATGCGTCGCGCGTGGCCATGTACCCCTTGGCAGGTACCAGCAGCGGGCCGCCCACCTGCAGCGCACGCAGCGCGGCCTCATGGGCGCGCTCGGGATCCATGCGAAATACCGTGCGCTGGATGATCGCCGGCATCCCCATCAGCCAGCCGCCAGCCGGTCGCATACCCCAGCAAGTGCCAGGTCCATCTCCGTGATTCCACCCTCCGAGTGCGTGACCAGCCTGATGGTGACGGTGGTCCACCGGATATCGATGTCGGGGTGGTGATCGGCGGCCTCCGCAGCCTCGGCCACGGCGTCCACGAATCGGATGCCGCGGATGAACCCCTCGTCGAACGTGAAGGCCTTCACCAGCATGCCCTCGACAACGCCCCAGCCGGAGAGCGCGACGAGCGCGGCATGCAGTTGATCGTCTCTCAGCGGCGGCATGGGCACACCCTAGCGAGCGCACAGGCTGCGACACTCGGCGTGTGGCGGACACTCCGGTCACGCATACCAACCGCCCGAAGCGGATGGAGCGGGGTGCCGCTCATCTAGCCCGTCGAATCGCCGGGCCGGGAAACCGGTAGGCCCGCCCCCGTCAGCGGCATCCGATGCGGGGCGCGACGGCCACTGGTTTCGCCGCCTTGTTCTGGCTGCGCGCATGGCCCAGCACACCAGCGGGGCCGCCTGACCCGCACGGCGCGTTACCCTTCGTGGGCGCCGTTAGCTCAGTTGGTTAGAGCAGGGGACTTTTAATCCCAAGGTCCTGGGTTCGAATCCCAGACGGCGCA
>SYFI01000117.1 GCA_005800465.1 Actinomycetota bacterium
GACGGCCGACCCGCCCATGCCGCAGATCAGCACGTCCTTCACGGCATCAGATGAGAACGGGATCTCGAGGGCCTCGGCAGCACGACGCGCCTGATCGAACACGGCAATCGACGACGCGAGCCCCTCAATGAGCCCCGCGCGGTCAACACCCAGTACCTCGGGAAGGTCCAGTTCCGACATCCTGATGAGCCCCCCTGATCACGCCGGGAATAGCCCCGGCAATCCGCATCAGACTATCAGCGGGCCTCGCTGTCCCCCGCCGTCGCCCCGCTGGCAATGATTGCCCCGCCGTCAATCACAAGGCCGCCCGGGAATGTCGCATCGTCCCCTGCAACCACCATGCCGCTGATCACCGCACGGGGGCCCACGGTGACCCCTCTGCCAAGCACGGCACCGGTCACCCGGGCGCCCTCCCCCACCATGCTGCCGCCGCCCACGATGGCGCCATCCACAACTGCATCCGATGCGATGACGGCGCCGGGGCCGATGCACGAACCGGCACCAATCACAGCGGAAGGGTCCACGGTGGCGGTGTCGTCAACCCACGATGCGCCGGGAGACGGAATGAAACTCACCATCCCAGCCAGTACGTCGAGGTGGGCATCGCGGTACGAGGCCGGGGTGCCGATGTCACGCCAGTAGCAATCCGACGCCAGGGCCCCCACCGCGTTGCGGGCGGCCAACAGCGGAAAGGTGTCGCGCTCAATCGATACCTGTACGCCCTTGGGGATGGCGTCGCGGGCTGCGGCCGACAGCACGTAGGTACCGGCGTTGATGCAATACGGCTCGCCGAAGATCAGATCATCTGCCGTCGGTTTCTCCACGAACTCGATCACCCGGCCATCGACATCGGTACGCACCAGACCAAATGCACTCGGGTCCTCAACCGGGGTGAGGGCGATGGTGGCGTCTGCCCCCAGACCACGGTGGTGCGCAACGAGCGCGGCCAGGTCGAGGTCGGTAAGAATGTCGCCGTTCAGCACGAATACATCGCCCTCGTGGAGCAGCGACTCGGCGTTGGCGATGGCTCCGGCCGTGCCGAGTGGCTCCGGGTCAACCACGAACCCCATCATGAGCCCGCGGGATGACCCGTCGCCGAAGTACTCCTCGATCTCCTTGGGCCGGTAGCCGCACGAGAACACAATGGTGGTCACGCCTGCGCGAGCAAGGTGATCCACCTGACGCTCGACAAACGGCAAGTCGAGCAACGGGAGCATGGGTTTCGGCCGGGTGTCGGTGAGGGGGCGCATGCGTGTGCCCTGACCGCCCACGAGGATGACGGCCTGATCCACCACTGCAATCCCGCTCACGACGGAATCACCCGTCCGATGCCCTCATACGCGAAGCCGGCGGCCACCATGGTTGCCGGATTAAGCGCGTTTCGGCCGTCAACCAGCACGTCGTCGCGCATGAGCGACCGCACCCGGGCCCAGTCGAGCGCGAGGATCTCGGGCCACTCGGTCACCAGCACCACGGCATCGGCGCCGCGCACACAGGCCTCGGCGTCTTCGTAGAGATCCACCGCATGCAGGCGGGCGCGCGCAGCCTCAATGGCTACCGGGTCATATCCCCGCACCGTTGCTCCCTCGGCCAGCAGTCGACCAGCCAGAACGGCGCTGGATGCCTCGCGCATGTCGTCGGTCCCCGGCTTGAATGCCAGCCCGAGCAGTGCCACCACGCGGCCCTCTAACGGCCCGAGGTGGCGCCTCAGCTTGCCGATCACGCGGCGCTTCTGCAGCTCGTTTACCTCAATCACCGAGGTGAGCAGTTGGAAGTGATAGCCGCTGTTGCCGGCGAGCTGCTTGAGAGCGCTTACGTCTTTAGGAAAACAGCTCCCACCGAATCCCACTCCTGCCGACAGGAACTGGGGGCCAATGCGCGGGTCGAGTCCCATTCCCCGGGCCACCTCGGTGACGTCGGCGCCCACCTCTTCGCACACGTTGGCGATCTCGTTGATGAATGAGATCTTTGTGGCGAGAAACGCATTGCTGGCGTACTTGATCATCTCGGCGGTTGGTACGGAGGTACGCAGTACCGGTGCGCCGAGTGGCTCGTAGAGGGCCGCCACGCGGTCGCCATCGCCCGGGCGGAAGTCGCCCACCACCACGCGGTCCGGGTCGAGGAAGTCGGCGATTGCCACCCCCTCTTTCAGGAACTCCGGGTTGGAGCAGTAGCCCACATGCGCCAGTCCGCGCTTGTCCATCTCCATGCGCACCCGCTCGCCGGTGCCCACCGGCACCGTGCTCTTCATCACCAGCACGTGGTCGCCCGTGCCTCCCACGGCCTCGAGCTCGTCGAGCACCGTCATCACGCGCGACAGGTCGGCATCGCCCGAGTGTGTGGGCGGTGTGTCAACGGCGATGAACACAATCTCTGATGCCGCGAGCATCTGCGGAAGATCAAGCGTGGCGGTCAGGCGCTCCCGGTGCTCCGCCATCAGCTCGGCCAGGCCGTCCTCGTGAATTGGAGCCTCACCAGCATCGATCATGCTGACCTTTTCGGGGTCGATGTCGCGAAGCGTCACCGAGTGGCCGAGCGACGCCAGGCAGGCCCCCGTCACGAGCCCGACGTATCCGGCTCCGATCACCCCGATACGCGACAGACCGCTCACGGCGTGTACGCGTCCTGCTCCATGGAAATCGTTGTTGACGTCTGCCCCTTGGGCAGCTCGGCCCGGCCCAGCGGACGCGCCGACTTCGCGATGGCATACATCGTCTCAGGCGACAGCTGATAGTCGAGCGTGTTGGAAATCCAGTAGGTCACGCCGTCCTTCTGCCAGGCAAGGCGCATGAGGTTCTTGCCGTCGTAGAACGTGGAGTACTCACGGCCGCCGCTCTTGACCACGCCGGTGCGTCCATCGAGCAGCGGCGGGTCAGACCAGTCGAGGATCTGGTAACCCCAGTACGTGCCAGAGGGCACCCGGAACACCATCTTGAGCGCCCGGGGCCCCTGCCCGCCCGTGTTCACCCGGTAGGAGCGCACAATCCTGAGGGACGAGCCGCTCGGCACCCGCAGCGGCACCATCACCTTCAGGCCGGTCGCCTTCTGCACGCGCGAAAGCAGGGGCACGAGCGAGGTGGTCCACACCACATTGGCCTGTGGCCGCGCAGCCTTGGCCTTTGACGGCTTGACTGCCGTTGCCAGTTGGCCGTCATACGACTCGCCGAGCACCACCCGCAGATCAACGTCCTTCGACTGCTCCGACTTCGGCAGGGCCCCGATGTTGGTCTTTGGGCCGAACAACTTGGCGATGGCCTGCGCCGCGTCGCGCTGGCCGTCGGCGTACAGCACGACAGTCTCCGACTTACCGAAGGCCTCGGCGTTTCCGCCGCTCGTGGCATTCCAGCCCTTGTCCCGTAGCTGCTGCGAAGCGTCCTCGGCCGACAGCAGCGCTCCATTGCCATTCAGCACGTCTATCGCCACGTCGTTCGGGCTCACGACAGCCGCACCGGTGGCCTGAGTGAATGACGGATGAAGCCACTGGTCCACCTTCGACGACACCTCAGATGCGGAGGGCTCCACGACAGACGCTCCATTGCGCATGGTGAGGTTTCCAGTGATAGCCGCACGGGCGATGCGGTCCTTGTCGGTGGTGATCGCCTGTTCCATGATGCCCAGCAGCACCGGCACCGACTTGATGTTGGTGGTGATGTTGCGGGCGAAGATGCCAGCGTACGAGGGGATCTCCGGCAGGTTGCCGAACCGGTTGGTCTGGCGCTTGAGCTCTGAGAGAAACGCCTGCTGACGCGCGATGCGGGCGAAGTCCGAGTCGGTATGGCGGTAGCGCACATACGACAGTGCGTCCTTGCCGTTCATCCGCTGGTACCCGGGCTTGAGGTCGATCTCGGCGTACGAGTTCGGATCGCCGGGGGTGTTCTTGTTGAAGTACTTGCGGTCCACGTCGAGGTACACGCCACCCACCTGATCAACCAACTTCACGAACCCGTTGAAGTCGATGTTCACGAAATAGTTGATGGGTTGGCCCGTAAGCGCCTTGACCGTCTCGATGGCCTTCGCGGGGCCACCAAGGGCGAACGACGCGTTGATCTTGCCCACGCCGTGCCCCGGGATATTCACGTAGAGATCGCGTGGGAACGAGAGCATCGAGATGAAGCCCTGGTCGTTGTCCATACGGATAAGGATGATCGAGTCGGCGCGCCCCGGGTCGCCAGAGCCCCCCTGACCGGCACGCTTGTCAGAGCCCAGAAGCAGGATGTTGATGGGTGCGCCGGGCAGCTGTGCGTCAACGGCCTTCTCGGCCTGGAGCACGTCGGGAGTGTTGGGGCTCGCCTCGGTCAGGGTGTTGTCGAGCAGCTGGATGCTGGCGACAGCCAGTCCCCCGCCCACGCCCACGATCAGCAGCGCGACCCACATGGCAAACCACGGCCAGCGACGGCGGCGACGCGGAACCCGGTACCACGCCGACTTCTTCGTGACCGGCGCGGCGTCGCTGTCGTCGCCCGAGGCCAGGACCTCAGCGATCTCGTCGTCGTCGGGATGTGGCGGCAGCACGTCACTCATGCGAGCGCCTCCCCGCCGCGATGGGCATCCATGAGGGGTGCCATGGCACCCGAGGCCCGCGCGAAGTCCACCAATGCGCGTCGGTAGATCGCAAGGCTCGGCAGGTCCACGTGCTCATCGGGGCCGTGGTGGCCGGCACCTCTCGGCCCGAACTCAACGGCGGGCACGCCCACCTCAAGAAAAGCAACGGCGTCTGAGGCCCCATTGCGCCCCACCGATGTCGTGCAGTCGTCATACGACGACGCCGCGCCGATGAGCGCCGTCACCAGCGGGTGGTCGGGGTCGGTGTCGGCCGGTGGACGGGCGATGGACACCTCAACGCGGGCCGGGCCGGCATCGCGCACCTGACGCAGAATCTCCTCGGGATCCTGCCCGGGCAGGTACCTGATGTCGACGTCGATGCGACAGGCATCGGGCACCTTGTTCACCGCATCTCCGCCTGAAATGCGCCCCAGGTTCACCGACGGGCGTGCGAACAGCGGTGTTGACGCATTTGTGAAGGGCAGCGACTCGATGCGGCGGTACAGCTCAAGCGCGCGCAATACGGCGTTGTCGCCGAGCCATGGTGTGGAGCCATGCGCGGCACGGCCCTCCACATCGATCTCGAGAATGAGTACGCCCTTCGCCTGCACGCCCACCTGCATATCGGTTGGCTCGCCGCAGATCACCATGTCAGCGCGCAGGCCATCAGCCACCAGCATCTCTGATGCATTACGGCCGGGATTGGCGCGCTCCTCGTCGGGCACCATCACGAACTCGACGGTGGCACCTTCGGGCGGTCGGTCGTGCAGATCGCATACGGCCAGCATCATCGCCCCGAGCGCGCCCTTCATGTCGTATGCGCCGCGACCGAACAACCGGTCGCCGTCGATGCGCGGCGCAAACTGGTCGGGGCGCCCGGGCACGACGTCGAGGTGCCCATGGAAGATGATCTTCACCGGGCCGTTACCGGCATGGGCGATGAGCACCTCGCGGTCCTCATAGGTGCGCCGGGTCACGTCTGCACCCCGACCCTCCAGCCACCCCGACACGAAGTCGGTGGCCACTGCCAGACCTGCGGCATCGGAGGTGTCGTGGGCGATCAGACGCTCGGCGAGACGGGCCTCTTCCACGTCATCCAGCATACCCGAGGCCTCCCCCGACCCCGGATCGGCACGTTCCGGCAATCAGTTGCGGATGGTGCGGATATCCCTATTGATCTCGGGTACGGGGTTGAACAGGGTCCATGCTCCCCAGCCCACGAGGCAAAGTGTGGCAACTCCCAGACTTACGCCGATACCGATGCGTTGGGCAATCCACCCGAATAACACCGAGCCGACGGCAATCGGTGCGATCACCGACAGTTGGTAGAAGCCGAGCATGCGCCCCAGAAGCTCACTGGGCGACGACATCTGGATGGCGGCGTTGGTGATGGTGGGCAGCCATATCCAGAAGCCCCCGGCCACCACCATGCCCGCGATGGTGAGCCCGAGCCCTGGCGAAACCGCAACCACGCCCAGCGCCACCCCAAACCCCAACGTCGCCACGGAAATCGAGAGGTGGCGGGGCAGACCACGCCCCGACAGGATGGTAAGCACCCATGCACCCATCAGGGCCCCTGTGCCCATGGCACCAAGCAACAGGCCGAGCGCCACCGGCCCGCCGCCCACACGCTGCACCACGACCGGCGCGAGTTCCTGCACCGGGCCAGCAAACATCATGAACACCGACATGCCTAAAAGCAGCCGACGTGCGGCGCGGTCGTGCACCACATACGACACCGCAGCACGCAGGCGCTTGGGCACGCGCGAGCCCTGATTGAGCCGGGGGATCAGCGCGAGCGCGATCACCAGGGCCAGGAATGACACGGCGTTAAGCAGGAAGCACCACGCCGCCCCGGCAAAGGCGAGCACAACCCCGCCGATCATCGGCCCCACCATGCGGGCCACGTTGATTCCCACGGCATTCAGTGCAACGGCGTCCTGCAAGCGCCCCACGGGCACCAGTGCAGGCACCAGCGCCAGCACCGAAGGAAGCCCAAAGGCGAACCCGATGCCGATGACAATGGTGGCCGCGAAGATAACCGGCACCGTGATGTGCCCCGTCCAGAAGAGGATGGCCAGCACCAGCGCACCAACCGCCTGCACCAGGAACGTGATGATGCCCACCGCCCGCCAGTCGTGGCGATCGGCGATCTTGCCGCCCCATGTGGAGAACACCAGGGCGGGCGCTCGATACGCCAGTGCAAGCGCGCCCACCACCACGGCGCTACCGGTGAGTTCCCACACCAGCCAACCAGCCGCCACGGCCTGCAGCCACGTGCCGCCATTGCTGGCCACGCTCGCGAGCCACACCCGGCGGAATGCCGGTATGCGCAGCACGTCTGGAATCCCAACGCTCATCGGGTAAGCCTATGAGAACCGCGGAGGGGCCCCCCGCAGGGCCCCTCCGGTACGGCCACGTGGTGTGGGAACTAAATGAGGCCCAGGTCCGTGACGGCCTGACGCTCTTCGGCCAGCTCGGCAACCGACGCGTCGATGCGCGGCTTGCTGAACTCGTCGAGGTCCAGACCCTCCACAACGCTCCACTGACCGCCGGAGCAGGTGCAGGGGAGGCCCACGATGAGGCCCTCGGGCGTGCAGTACTGGCCCGTTGAACACACGCCCATCGACACCCAGTCGTTGGGGCGGGATCCCTGGACCCAGTCGTGCATATGGTCGATGGCCGCATTGGCCGCCGATGCCACGCTCGAACCGCCGCGCGCCTCGATGATGGCGGCGCCGCGGGTCTGCACGGTGGGAATAAAGGTGTCGGCAACCCATGCCTCGTCGCCGATGGCGTCCCAGGCAGATGCACCGTTTACCTTGGCGTGCACCACGTCGGGGTACTGCGTGGCCGAGTGGTTGCCC
>SYFI01000118.1 GCA_005800465.1 Actinomycetota bacterium
GAGTTCCTCACCGAGACCCGCGGAACCGGCCTGCTGCACCACGTGTTTGAGAAGTGGGACCCATGGATGGGCGAGATCCGCACCCGTCAGCGCGGCAGCATGGTGGCCGATCGTCTGGGCCCCGTCACGTCGTTCGCCATGACCAGCCTGCAGGAACGTGGCACGCTGTTTGTGGCGCCGGGTGAGCAGGTCTACGAGGGCATGATCGTTGGGGAGAACGCCCGCACCGAAGACATGGACGTGAACCCCACGAAGGAGAAGAAGCTCACCAACATGCGTGCGGCGAGCTCCGACGACTTCGAGCGGCTTATCCCGCCGCGCAAGTTGTCGCTCGAGCAGGCGCTTGAGTGGGTGCGCGAGGACGAGTGCGTGGAGGTGACGCCCGACACCGTGCGCATGCGCAAGGTCGAGCTCACAGGCAACGTGCGTGCCAAGTCGTCCAAGCGGAAGAACGCCGCGCCGTCCTAGCGGTACCTGCGTACGATCAGGCTGTGCCCGACGTACGCATTGATGAGAGCGTGACCCCCGCCGCCCTACGGGCGGGACTCATCGCTGCGCTTGAGGCGCGCCGGGTGGACAACCGCTTTCACTACATCGGTGACTTGGCCGCGAGCCGCTGGCGCTCCCTGGCCACGAGCCACTCCCCCGCCCACGATGCCAATGATGGCGTGCGGGCCTACGACGACGCGGCGCGAGTGGCGATCGCCGCGCTGGGCGACGAACCTGTGCATGTCGTGGGTGTGGCGTGCGGGGATGGTGTGAAGGAGCGGCGCCTACTGGGTGCGCTGCGTTCGGCCGGGCGGGAGCACCTGTCGGCCACACCCGTGGATGTGAGCCTGTCGCTTGTGGTGGCTGCGGCCGAGGCCATGGCGGCAGTGCCAGGCGTTGGTGCCGCAGATGGTGTTGCTGTAGACATCATGGCGGTGCCCGATCTCTTCCCCCTTTTGGCCCCGCGCCGGGCGGGAACACGCGTGGTCACGCTCTTCGGTGTCCTCTCCACGCTCGGACCAGCGTCACTCACGGCGGGCATCTCCCTGCTCGGCCCCGGCGACCTGCTTCTGGTCAGTGCCAACCTGCTGCCGGGTACGCCGGGTTCCCGCGATGCGGTAATCGCCCAATACGACAACCCGCCCACGCGCATGTGGCTCGCCACGGTGCTCGAGGAGATCGGCATCCACGATGCCGGCGAGATCACATTCCGCTGGCACGAGACCCCGGACGGCCCCATGGTGGTGGGCGAGGTCATGCCGGTTGGCAGTGTGGTTGCCCAGGTGGAAGGCGTGACCGTCGGCATACCAGCGGGCGAGCCAATTCGCGTGCTCGAATCATTTCGCCATACCCCGGAAACGCTTGAGGCTCTTCTGGAGCAGGCGGGCCTCACGGTCCTTCACGTCTCCATCTCGCCGAGTGGCGAAGAGGGCGTTGCCGTGGCGCATCGGGCCTAGCCCGGGTTGATATCGCCGGGGCGCAGGGCCCCGAGGGTATCGAGCACCGCACCCACGCGAGGGACCTCGTGTGTGCGGAAAAGTCCCGTGCGCCCCAGCGATGCGAGCACTGCGAAGAATGGCTCCGCCGACCTCACCTCGTCGCCGAAGAAGTCGAAGGCGTGCGGGAGGGCGTGACATACCGGCCAGCCGAGCGCCCGTAGACGGAACGTGTTGAGAAACACCTTCACCTGATGGCGCACACGCGTGGGGCCATCCAACAGGTTGCCGTAATAAAAGCCGAGGCCGGGATCAATGAAGATGCGCTCCACGCCAAGTGCCACGGCACGGTCCAGGCGCGGTCCGAAGTGCTCGATGAGTGTCGGGATGGGGTCATCACCCAGCACCAGATCGCTCACCTCGCGCACATTGGCGCCCTGCACGAAGCACATGATGATGGCCGCCTGGTGCTCGGCCGCAGCCGCATACACCTCGTCCTCGCGCTCCACCCCCGTGAGATTGAGCACGTTGGCACCGGCGCGAAGCACCACCCGGGCAACCTCGGGCGAGTACGTCTCAACGGATGTGAGGATGCCCTGCTCCCCCAGTGCGCGCACGACGGGCAACACGGTCGCCATCTGATCCTCTGGGGATACCCGCGCAGCGTGCGCGAGCGTGCTCTCGGCGCCAATGTCCACGATGGCTGCGCCCTGGGCTGCCAGCACCACACCGCGGGCGATTGCCGCATCGGCATCAGGCACCACCGACTCGCGGTACCAGGAATCGGGTGACAGGTTGACCACGCCCATCATCTCGGGGTGCGCGTCGCAGTCGAATGTGCGCCCGCCGATGTCGAATACGCGGACAGGCGCATCAAGCGCCCCCGCGTGGGCATCCGCCAGTGCCGCCATCTCGGCCAGGAGTCGTCGTTGGTCGCTCACAAGGAGAACCGTAGCGGGGGCGGCGAATGACACGGGCGTATGGCAACCCATGCGCTCGGACCCGGTATCGACAAGCGGAGAATCCCGCGACGCTTTCTGGTGCCCGGATTATTCCTGCTGGGGAATGTCATCTACGGGACCATCGGGTACACGTTCATCATCCCGCGGGCCGACCTCGTTGACGGTCTGTACTGGACGGTGCTCACCCTGGGCGGTATGGGATACCGCGATATCACCACTCTTGGAACGCGGCCCACGAGGCCTTCTCGATCTCGCTTGTGGTGCTGCTGTTTGTAAGCGTGGCCCTCTTCATCCTGGTTGGAACGCAGTTGGCCGCATCGGGGGATCTCGCCCGACGAACGAGGAGGAGACGGGTGTCAAAGGAACTGGACGCGCTTCATGGACACGTGATCGTGTGCGGATATGGGCGCGTTGGGCGCGCCTCGGTGCTGCGGCTGCTCGACGAAGGACGCGAGTTCGCCGTGATCGACAACGACCCCCGTCACGAGGAGGAGCTCGTGGACTTCGGGGTACCGCACATCATCTCGGCGCCCGAGCATGAGTCGGTACTTCGAAGGGTGGGGATCGCGCGCGCCAGTGCGCTCATGTGCGCGGTCGACTCCGATGCGATCAACGTGTACATCACGCTCGCGGAACGGTCGCTGTGCCCCGGGCTCACCATCGTGGCGCGGGCCGCCGACCCCGAGACGATTGACGTCCTCAAGCGTGCGGGAGCAGACTCTGTGGTCTCTCCCTACATCGTCTCGGGCGGTCAGATGGCGGAGCTCGCAGGCGAGCAGCACCCCGCCAGCTCGGCGATGCTGCGGTCGTTCATACGGCGGCCGAGCATCACGAGCAAGACCGTGATGAGGGTGATGGCAGCCATCACTGCGAATCCGAGCGCGAACGACACCGCTGCAGCGGGCAGCACGATGTAGGAACACAGCGCACCGCCGACATGACCGAGGCCGTTGGCGATCGAGATTCCGCGCGCGCGATTGCGCGAGTCGAAGTGCTCCCCCGTAGAGGCGTAGAGCAGTGGCCCGGTGAAGCCGACGACCGCCGACGCGAAGAAGCCAAAGACAGTGATCACCCAGATCGCATGGGATAGCCCGATGACGACCAGGATGACCATCCACGCAAGCAGCGCGCCGATGACGAGCAACTTGCGCTCAACGCGCTCCCCGAACTTGATCGCCAGCAGGGCGCCCGCCACGAAGCCGAGACCGGTGAGCGAGAGCGCTGCGATGCTGGCGGTGACCGACAGGCCCCGATCGGTCAGCAGAGTCGTCGGGAGCGTGAGCCATGCGTCGTCAACGATCAGGTACGTGAGCCAGATACCCGGGAAGAGCACCACGTACTTCGGAAAGTCTTGTGATTCGCCCGGTACCGGCGGAAGGGGGGCTCCCCGGAAAGCGCCTCAGGACCCACCCGCGCCTCGCACTCGGCCACCGTGGCCTCAGCCTCGTCATGGCGACCCGGGCGATCATCCACCGCGGGGATGCCGAGAGTGTGGCGCGAAAAGGCAGCACGATCAGCGCGCCGAGGGCACCAATAAGGAGCAGCACCCTCCAGCCCGCCTCGAAATTGGACAGTAGGAACAGCGCGACGAACGGAATCAAGGCGAACGCGCAGTAGCCGTACAGCACGATCACGCTCGTGACCCGACCGCGCATACCCGCAGGTGCAAGCTCCGCAACATACGCGCTGGCAACCGCAATCTCGGCACCGATCCCGATGCCCGTAATAAAACGCCCCACCGCAAGCACAGTGAGATCCGGGGCGCACGCCGCGATAATGGTTCCAAGAGAGTAGGTGGTAACCGACAGAATCAGGGTATTCCTGCGCCCGTAACGATCGGCGAGGGTGCCATCAACCAACGCCCCGAGGACGCACCCCAGCAGCGAGAGCGTGGCGGCGGCAACGACCGACGTACGGGTGCCGAACTGCTCGGTGATGGTCGGCAGCGCGTATCCGATATTCACGACGTCGAAATACGCGAAAAACCACGGAGAGCTCACAACCGCGAGCACCCTGCGCGGGTAGGGCCATCGGGTGATGGCGTCGAGTCGTGCGATGGGATCCCCGGGGTTCCGCGAATGCTAGCGAAAGGGTATCGCCTAGGTGCTGGCCGAACCGCCGGCGCCAGTTACGATGACCGCAGTGGGACTCATGCCCATGCCACCGTCGGCCATTGAGGCGTCGGGCACCACCAGTGCCCGGTGGACGGGCGACCAGAGCGCCACGGCACTCTCGGCCACCGGCAGCGAGAGCAGCCCTGCCGGCGCCTCCCCCATACCGGGATGCCACACGATGCCACCGGTCATGGCCACCAGCGCATCGCAGTCACGGGGATGGCCATTGCGCGTCATCACAAGGTGCACCGGACCGCCAAGGCGATCCACGTCGCGGGCAATGGCGCGCCTGAAGCGAGCGAGGTCGTCACCCTTCGGCGGCAGCAGCGGGTCGACCACGATCATCACGTCGCCGTGCTCGATGTACGCGCAGGTGCGCGAACCCACGCTCCAACGCCAGAGCCCCTCGGTGTACTGATGCACCTGCATATCCGCACGCTACCCTCGGCGACGACGGCGCGACGATCGGGAGGCACATGATGGCGACGGCGATTCGACGGGCGGACGCGCACTGGCACGGCGCATTCACCACCGGCACGGGCGAGGTGACGCTTGAATCCGGCGCATGCGAGCCGCTCGGCATCTCGTGGCCGGAACGCGTAAGGGATCCGAATGGGCAGACGAGCCCCGAGGAGTTGCTGGCAGCAGCTCAGGCCGCCTGCTTTGCCATGGCCTTCACTGCCGTGCTCGGGCGCGAGCCGCACTACCCCGAGCGCCTTGATGTGAACGTGGCTATCCCGCCCGATCCCGCCGAGCACGGTGGGTGCAAGGTGAGGCGGTCGCACATCACCGTGCGCGCAGTAGTGGGTAAGATCACGATCGACGCAACGATGACCAACCCCTGAGCATGCGGGCGCTAGGGCGATGGATCAGCACAGAACTCGCCACCTGGCTCATCGCCGGGGCGGTACTGATGGTGCTGCTCTCGCC
>SYFI01000119.1 GCA_005800465.1 Actinomycetota bacterium
GAGGTGATGGGCATTGGCGACACATTCACTGAGGCATTTGCCAAGGCACAGCGTGGGGCCCGTCAGGCACTCCCGCGTTCGGGGACGGTGTTCCTGTCGGTTCGTGACGAAGACAAGCCCAAACTCGCGGCGCTCGCGGCGCGCATTATTGATGCCGGATTCGACATCGTGGCCACAGGGGGGAGCGCGCAGATCATCGCGGCTGCCGGGCTGCCCGTCCGCGAGGTCAACAAGGTTGCCGATGGTCAACCACACGTGGCTGATCTCATCCTCGGCGGTGAGGTAGCCATGGTGGTGTGCACTCCGAGTGGTCGCGGTGACCGCGCCGATGGCGCGACAATCCGTCGCGCGGCCGTGCGTGCGGGAGTGCCGTGCATCACCACGATGGAGGCAGCCGACGCCGCGTCGCAATCGCTGGGAGTTGACCCCGCGCGCGTGGTGCCGGCGGCACTGCAGGATCTCGTCACGAGCTGATTCCACAACACTCACCTGCTGCGAGCGAACTTCGTCATGGGAATCCATGTCATCGGTCGGCTTGCCATCGGTGGTCCCGCGTCGGTACGCTAACTTCTGATGGCGATTTCTTCAAAGACGGCACAGACGCCCCAGCGTTCGCTCGACCAGCGTCTCGACGCCCTTCGCCGGGCAAATGAGATCCGTTCGCTGCGTGCGCAGTTGAAGAAGGAACTGAAGTCCGGTGCGATCCGGGTAGAGAAGGTCATCTCCGAGCCCAAAGACTTCGTACTCACCGCGAAGGTGTTCGACATCATTGTGGCGGCCCCGAAGTACGGGAAGGTCAAGGCCACCCGGTTGCTCAACCAGTGCCGCATCTCCCAGGGGAAGACCCTCGGGGGGCTGTCTACACGCCAGCGTGACGACCTGGTCAAACTGCTCGAGCAGCGATAGCCACGGCGCATCGGGTCTTCGTGGTGTCCGGCCCATCTGGGGCCGGCAAGGGAACACTCATCCGGGGCGTGCTCGAGCAGGTACCGGCGCTGGCGGTGGCGGTGTCGTGCACCACCCGTGCAAAGCGCCCGGGCGAGATTGACGGCCGTGAGTACCACTTCATGAGCCGCGCAGAGTTCGCGCGCCTGGTTGACCAGAACGCATTTCTGGAGCACGCGGAGTTCGCCGGTAATCGATACGGCACGCTGGGGAGCGAGCTCGACCGCATTCTCGTTGGGGGGCGCTCAGTTATCCTCGAGATCGAACTTCAGGGCGCGCGCAACGTGCGGGCCCTCCGACCCGACTCGATCTCAATCTTCATTGCCCCACCATCGCTTGAGGAACTGGGTCGGCGCCTGCGTGAACGCGCAACCGACGCCGACGAGGAGATCGCCGAGCGCCTTGAGGTGGCTCGTGGCGAGATGGGTGCCGAGAGTGAATTTGACCACCGGATCCTGAACGACGACGCGTCACGCGCCACTCACGAGCTGGTGGAGATCATCCGGTCCGCAACGGCCTGATCGGTTCTGCAACGCCACGGGGATGCGCGCGGGCGTAATTGGCGATAGCGTTTCCGAATGGCCGAGATCCTTCTTGGGGTGACCGGCGGCATTGCCGCCTACAAGTCACTCGACGTCCTTCGCATGCTGCAGCGCCACGGGCATGGCGTGAGCGTGGTGATGACCCACACCGCCGAGCGGTTTGTGGGCGCGGCGTCGTTCGCTGCGCTGTCACGGCGCGAGGTGGGCACCACGATGTTTGGCGATGATGATCAGCCGGGGTACCACCACCTCGATGTGAACGACGGCATGGACCTGATGCTCGTGGCACCGGCCTCGGCGAACTCCATCGCCCAGATGGCCTCGGGGATGGCCACCAATCTGCTCACGTCGTGCTACCTCGCGTTCCGCGGGCCGGTGGTGGTGGCACCCGCCATGAACACCTCAATGTGGCTGCACCCCGCCACGCAGCGAAACATCGAATCCCTCCGTGCGTTTGGCGTACACATCATTGAGCCCGAGAGCGGCCTCCTCGCCGATGGCGCGACCGGACCGGGTCGACTCGCAGAGCCCACCGTCATTGTGGATGCTGTTGAGTCGGTGCTTCGCGGGGTCTCCCACCATGGTGACCTCGCCGGCAAGCAGGTATTGATCTCCGCCGGGGGAACCCGTGAGCCAATCGACGCCGTGCGGTTTGTTGGCAACCGGTCGAGCGGTCGCATGGCGTGGGCCCTGGCTGCCGCCGCCCACGACCGGGGCGCGGAAGTCACGGTGGTTCAGGCGAACGTTGACCTGCCCCGCGAGCAGGGCATCACGTACCTCGATGCGCCGACGGCCGCCGAGATGCGAGAGGTATGCCGCGCGCAGTTCCCAGGCACGGACATGCTCATCATGTGTGCCGCTGTCGCGGACTACCGGCCGGTGGACCAACGGGCGGGCAAGCTCGACAAGTCGGCAGCAGATTCGCTGACGGTGCAGATGGAGCGCACCACCGACATCCTCGCCGAACTCTCAGCGCTGCGCGACGAGCAGGTGCTCGTTGGCTTTGCGGCCGAGCATGGGCCCGAGGGGCTCGAGCGGGCTCGCGCGAAGCGCGTGCGGAAGGCGGTGGACATGGTGGTGCATAACGACGCCGCCGTGGACGGCGCTGCGTTTGAGGGGCCCGACAACATCATCACCATCATCGGTCCCGGCGACGCCGAA
The DNA here is from genome assembly GCA_005800465.1 of Actinomycetota bacterium. GTDB lineage: Bacteria > Actinomycetota > Thermoleophilia > Miltoncostaeales > Miltoncostaeaceae > SYFI01. The sequence continues at coordinate 2,649 of SYFI01000119.1, forward strand.
CTTGCGCTGCCCCGCATGAGAAAGCGCCAGTGCGCCGACGCCATTCTGGATGCCGTGCTGCCACTCGTGAGTGGCGGAGCACCAGTCACCGCGTAGGGGTTCTACCGGAGCCGTACCATCTGCGGCGGCCGAGGTGAGTGCGTACCATTCCGCCGATGAACGAGGTCGGCGCGTACGAACACTTTCAGCGGGGGAGTGAGCTCCTGGCATCCCGCGACTTTCACCAGGCTGCCGTGGCACTGGAGATGGCCAAGCGGATAGAGCCTGACAAGGCGTCCATTCGTGAGGCACTCGGGCGGGCGTACCTCTCGGTGCGCGAATACGCGAAGGCAGCCGAGGAGTTTGAGGTCGTGGCCGAGATCGCACCCACCGACCATTACGCGCAGTACTGCCTTGGCCGGGCCTACCGAGGCCTCGGCGATGGGGACCGGGCCGCCCGCGCCTTCGAGCTGGCCAGGTGCCTCGGCTCGCCGCTCGTGCGTTAGGTCGGCGGCACCGCACGTCTCGGGCGGCCAGGGCGCCGGGGTCGCAGTACATCTGGCTTACGCGTTCGGCTCCCGGCCGTGCACCTGCATGCTGTCGGGGACATCGAACCCGAGCCTGAGGGCGCCCTCAAACGTCTCATCTACGTAGGTGGAGAGCAGCCCGAGCAATCCGTCGAGCCCGGCAGCACCGAGCACTGACGTCTCTGCATCGGCGAGCAGCCACAGGTCACCCGCATCGTCGAGCGCGAAGCGCCATGAGCGCATTTCGAGGTTCTTCATGAGGAGGCGGCGGTAGACCCCCTCGCGGTCCCGGTCCGGCCCGCGCATGAAGAACGCCCGCAGCAGCAGGGTGCGCTCGCCCGCGTGCACCGCAACGGCGATGACCTCACGTTTGGTGGTGGGAACGCGGATGGTCCAGGTACGGTCGTCCACACGCTCGTGGTCGACGCCGATCA
>SYFI01000120.1 GCA_005800465.1 Actinomycetota bacterium
GGCAAGCTTCACGAGCAACACGCGGATATCGCTCGACATCGAGACCATGAGCTTGCGGTAGTTCTCCGCCTGCCGCTCCTCCTGGCTTTCAAAGTGGATTCGCGTGAGCTTGGTCACCCCATCCACCAGCGCGGCCACCTCGGCACCGAACTGGCCCAGAACGTCCTCGTGCGTGGCGGCGGTGTCCTCCACCGTGTCGTGCAGCAGGGCCGCCTGAATGGTCTCGCCGTCGAGGCCGAGCCCAGCACAGATGCGCGCCACCCCGAGTGGATGGGTGATGTACGGCGCACCCGACTCGCGAAGCTGGTCGTGGTGGCGCTCATCGGCGTACCCGTATGCGCGCCGAATGGCATCGGCGTCGGCATCGGGGTGATTGGACAGCACCTCGCGTACCAGCTCCTCGAGTTCCGAGGGGCCGGTCGCCGGCGTCAGTCCAAGGTCGGCGAGCGGTGTTCCCACAGGGCCTACGATAACGCTTCGGCGGGGAACGGCGGACCCTTCACGGAGCCGCCGACGAACTCGGGCAGCGCTCCGAAGATGTCGAGGGTCATCGCGCGTGCCGCGAGGTGCCGTGCCTGGTCGAGCACGGCAGCCGCATGCATACCCGTTGGGGTGGTCTCAAGGTCAGATCGTCTGACACCTTCGCATACCGCGATGCCCGCATCGTCAACCGTAATGAGCCCCGCCTCGCAGAGCGCAGCAAGTGCAGTCGCGATTGCGCGTGGCGAGCGTGCGACTGCCCCAGTTCCCGCGAGCAGGTGGTCGAGGACGGAATCCCACGGCATGAGTGCACCGGCCGCCTTCAGTGACGGCCAGAGCCCACGGGCGACATCACGCACCGAGAGATCGGCCTCGGCCACCCCGAGCGCATAACGGGCCTCATCCTCACCCCACGCCAAATGCACCGTGCGCCCCGCCCCCGCCATGCGGAGCGCCACGATGTCCGTGTCGAGCACCGGCGGATCAACCACCACGAGGTGCACGTCGTCCGGCAGTACCAAGTCGGCCAGCGCGCGGGGATCGAGGAGCGCGAGCAGCGGTCCGCCCCGTGCAAGGGCGAGGCGCGACGCCATTGCGTCGCGGTCGCAACGCTCACCGCCGATAATCGCCACCTCTATCCCGAGCCTCCCCGGAAACAGGACCTCCGACAGGGCTGCGCGTCGGCGTGGCACGTCGGCCACGACCGCAACGACACCCCCATCAGCACCGGCGAGCGCGGCGATGAGCGGAAGCGCCCGCCCCTCACCCCGGCGGTCCACGACGTCCGCAGGCGGCGCAATGGTCGTCGAGGACATGGCAGCAGGAAATGGCGAATCCAGCAGGCGGCGTACTCCGGCCATGTGCACGCGGTCCGGACATGTGACATCACAGGCCGTGGCGCAGCCACCAGGAACGGGTGGGCCATCAGGTAGCCGCACGATGGCCTCGAGCGTCACCCGCGGCCCCACGGTGTCCTGCCAGCGCTCCACCTCAAGGCGCGCCACGGCGTCGTAGCGCGCATCCTCGCCTGCGCTCTTCAGTTCCGGGCCTTGGTCTCCCATCTGAAAGCCAATCGCAGGTGCCATCACACCCCCGGCCGCCAGCCGGGCCTTGAGGTGCTTGCCACCGCCCACACGCGATATGCCTGTGATTGCGCAGCCGGGCACCACAATGCGCGGCTCGGGATTGCCGCGACCGAATGGGGCCAAAGCCTCAAGGGCCTCAGCTGTCGCCAGCGTGAGGTCAGGACCACCGGCGACAGCGTCCACGGATCGTGTGCGCGCCCGCGAGATCTCGCCTCTGCGCCCGGCCGCGGCCGACTCGAGTGCCCCACGGAATACGGCGATGTCATCAGTGGCCAGCGATACGCCCACGGCGCCCGCGTGACCACCCCAGCGCGTGAGCAGGGCGTCGGCGTCGGACACGATCGCATGCAGGTCCACCCCGGGAAGGCTGCGGCCAGACCCCTTGGCCTCGCCCCCGGAGGTGGCGAGCACGATTGCGGGTCGCCCAAACCGCTCTACCATGCGCGATGCCACGATCCCCACCACACCCTCGTGCCACCCCTCGCCCGCCACCAGCGTGATGGCGGCATCGGCCCGTTGACCGGTCTCGGCCACCACGATGGCGATGGCCTCCGCCGTGACCTGTCGCTCCACGTCGCGTCGTGTGGTGTTAAGAGCCCAGAGCTCCTTAGCCAGAGAACGGGCCTCCCCCTCGTCAGTTGCGAGCAGCAGTTCGAGGGCACGCCCGGGGTCGCCCAGACGACCAGCGGCGTTGATTGCGGGCGCCAACGTGAACGACAGACCACGCGGTGTGATGACGCGGTGGTTCGAGCCCGCCACCGCGCACAGCGCGTTGATACCGGGACGCTCGCCGCACCGTATGGCCGCAATCGCCCGGTGCACCAGTCGCCGGTTCCCCTCGATGAGCGGCACGGCGTCGGCGACGGTGGCAAGGCCCGCGAGGTCAATGCCCATATCCGCAGCCGAAGACAACAGGTCGCCGTCCAGGCGCCGGGCGATGGCACGCGTGACATCAAATACCACGCCCGCAGCGGCGGGAAGTGCGTCCATCCCCCGCCCGAGTGCGGGGTTGGCGATGATGCCCGGTGGGCGCGCGCCACCTGCCAGATGGTGGTCGAGGACGATTACATCCATCCCCAACTCATGGGCGCGGGTGAGGGCCTCCACACTCGACGTCCCGCAGTCGACCGTGGTGAACACCCGGGCGCCCTCATCGGCCAACCGCTCCACAGTGGCCTCCGACACCCCGTATCCATCAGTGAAGCGGCTAGGGAGAAAGGTGACGACGTCCGCCCCCCGGGCACGAAGCGCCCCGGCGAGAATCGCCGTCGAGCACACCCCATCGCAGTCGTAGTCCCCATGGATCGCGATGCGCTCGCCCTTTGCGATGGCGTCAACCAGGCGGTCGGCTGCTGCGGAGATGCCTTCGATGGCCTCAGGGTCACCGAGGTCACCATCGGTGGCGAGAAAGGCGTGGGCCGCCTCGACATCCGCGAGTCCGCGACGCACCATGATCCAGGCCATGGGCTCGGGGCACCCGAGTGCCAGTTGCAGCCGACGCACGTCGGCGTAGCGCACGCGGGTGGCGCGCCACGGGGGCTCGCTTGGGATATTTTTAGGGTCTGCCATCAGCCCATCCGACCGTACCACCGCGGACGGATGCGGCCACGCAGCTACCAGGCGCCCGAGCGGATCATCCCGATGACCAGCCATCCAAACAGTACGAGCCCGGCTACAAAACCCGGCACGCCGATCCACGCAAGCCCGAAGATGTGCGGGCCACTCTTTACGAAGGTGCCGATAAGGGCTGAGCCCACGATCACCGCGGCCGTCACCAACGCCACCGCAACCCGGTTGGCCGCGGCCAGTCCCTTATCGCTGGCCGCCCGGAGTTCCTCGAGGTTGATGGCGATACGCACTTCGCCATCCTTGAACTCGTCCAGTAGCTCCGATACCTGAAATGGATAGCCGAGGACTGCACTGGCGTACTTGCCCAGATCCCCACTCACCCGGGACGCGATGCGGTCGGGGCTGAACCTCTCGAGGTACAGCCGTCGCGCGTAGGGCCGGGCGGTCTCAAACACGTTGAACTCGGGTGAGATCTCCAGGGCCACACCGGCCAGCGTGGCGAGCGCTTTGTCGAGCAGGATCCAGCGCGCCGGGAGCGTGATCTCAAGTTCGTAGATGAGGCCGAAGATGTCGTGCAGCATTCCGCGCACGTCGATCTCGTCCATCGAGGCGCCGACGTACTGCGCCATGACGAGAGTGAGACGCTCCGAGAACTCTGCCTCGACCTCACGCGGGTAATTGATTCCCAGCAACTTCAAGTCGCGCGGAATACGTTCCATGTTCTGTTCGAGGATGTCGCCAAAGAGACGCACGGCGGACTCACGGTCGCCCCTCGACAGCATCCCCACCATGCCGAAATCGATCAACCCGATGTGGTCGGGGCCGATCACCATGATGTTGGCGGGGTGCGGATCGGCATGGAACAAGCCGTCCGCGAAGACCATCTGCATCCAGCTCTCGGCGATCCGTGCAGCCAGAAGGCGCCGTTCGTCGGTGGTCATCGTCTCGAGATCCACATGGGCCAGCGGACGCCCTGCGACCCGGTCCATGGTGAGCACCCGCTCACTCGTGCGGAGCCAGTGCACCTTTGGAACGTCGACGTGCTTATTCGCGGCGAAGTGGCCACGAACGGCCTGGCAACTGCGGGCCTCGTTGCGGTAGTCAAGCTCGTGACGAACCGTGCGCGCGAACTCATCTACCAAGCTGGTGAGGTCGATGAACGACAGACGCTTCACGCGATCCTTGGCCAGGGCCGCAAGCTTGTAGAGCAGGTCGATGTCGGCTGCCAGCGTGGCGGCGGCCCCGGGGCGTTGCACCTTCACCACCACCTCGTGGCCGCCCGGGAGGCCCGCCACGTGCACCTGCCCCACCGATGCCGAACCGATGGGCTCCTCGTCAAACCACTCAAATGCCTGCTCGAGGGTGAGGCCGAGGTCGTCTTCCACCACCCCGCGGATCGCCTCGAATGGCTCAGGCCGGGCGCTGTCCTGCAGGCGGCGCAACTCGTCGATGATGTCCTGCGGCACAAGGTCCGGGCGCGTGGACAGCAGCTGCCCGAACTTGACGAATGTCGGCCCGAGCTCCTCAAACATTTCCCGCAGTCGAACGGCGCGGGTGGAGCGGTCATCCGACGCAGCACCTGAGCCGCCGCGGCGGAATACATATCCGAAGCCGTGCTTGCTGGCGATCTGCGCGATATCGCGCAGCCGCGAGATGGTGCCGCGCTTGTAATCCCTGCTCATGACGTCACGGTACCAGTGGTCCCGCCGCCAACCGCGGTGCTACTCGACGCCGGGAGTGCTGCTGCCCGACTCCTCGAGAAGCCGGATGCGGTGCTCAAGGTCACTGATTCGGTGATCCACCTCGGCCAGGTCATCGCGCTGGGCGATGCCGAATTCGCGCAACACGCCCTGCACCCCACCCTCGATCTTGCCGACAAGGCCCGATGCGCCGCCGCTGGCATCGCGTACGCGCTCCATCAGGCGGTCCACCGTAATGCGTCCCTCGTCCTCACCCAACTGACCACGCCGCACCAGGTCAGACACGATGGTCTCGGCACGCTCGCGCGTGAGCGCCGCGGCACCGACTGCAACGAATATTGCCTGCTCAACTGCTTCGCGCACACCGATCATGGTTTCCTCCTGCGACGGACCTGGCCATGGCGACGCTCCCGCTCGGGCGGTGGCGTCGGGGCGGGACGGGACGTACCCGGCTCGCCGCCGTCTCCCGCGGGTGCGGTCGGCGGCACCTCTGATGATGGCGCATCCCCGACCGGCGCGTCGGGCGCGTCGGGCTCGTCGGGCGCGTCGGGCGCGTCGTCATTCGGGTCTTCCTCGGACGACTCCTGTATCAGCGATGGCGTGGCGTTGTCAGCCATCAGCGCGGCCTCTGCCCGCTCAAGGGCAACCATGTCCACGCCATCCTGCGCGTATCTGGTCTCTCGCGATGTGCGCTTGTGCGCCTTTGCGGCACGCTTTCGTCCTTCTGGCTGGCGCTCTTTCCAGATGGCTGCAAGAGGTGCCGCAATGAGCAGGGACGAGATTCCGCCTGCAAGCAGGCCGACGAGCAGTGCGAACGCGAAGTCCTGCAGCGTGTTTCCACCGAAAATGAACAGCAGCAGTACCGGCACGATGGCCGTGAGACCCGTGATCACAGAACGCGTCAGGGTCTCGTGCACAGACCGGTTGACCACGTCCTTGTAGCGGGCGTTCCGCATGAGCGGACCGTTTTCGCGGATGCGGTCGAAGACCACGACCACGTCGTAGAGCGAGTAGCCGAGACTGGTCAGCAGCGCGGCCACCGTCGCACTCGTCACCTCCCTGCCGGTGAGCGAGTAGATGGCAAGCGACAGCCACACGTCATGCACCACCGAGAGCAACGCTGGGAGCGCCAGGCGGTACTCAAATCGGATCGTCAGGTACACGATGATGAGCAGGAATGAGAGCGCAATGGCCCAGGCCGCCCGCTTCACCACCTCTCGCCCAAAGGTGGGACCGACCGTCTCCACCGCGTAGGCGCGCTCGTCAATACCCCCGAGTTTCTGGTCGAGGTCGCGCTTCAGCTGATTGAGCTGCGCGGGCTGCAGCGTGGGGGTCTGGATCTGGAACCCCGTACGGCCGGTCGCTGTATCGGTGGTCACCTGCACCTTGGCGCTCGGATACCCATCGGCGGCAACAACTGATCGCACCTGACCCTCAGTGGGCGTGCCCTTGACGAAGGCCACTTCAATGCGCGTGCCGCTATTGAAGTCGAGGCCCAAGTTGAGCCCCTTGATACCGATGAACACGGCGCCGAGTGCAATCGGGATGAACGAAATGGCAAGCCACGTCCGCCATTTGCCCACGAAGTCAAACTTCCACTTCGGCTCGCGGGTGGTCAGACCCATGACCTTTTCATTCTGGAATGTCTTGGTACCGGCCAGCATCTCGATGACGACGCGGGTCACCAGCACGGCAGTAAACAGCGACAGCAGCACGCCGATCATCAGGACGAACGCAAATCCCTTCGGCCCGGCGGTGCCGAACAGGAAGAGAATTGCCGCCGTCAGGAACGTGACGACGTTCGCGTCGATGATCGCGCTGACGCCCTTCGTGTAGCCGGTGAGGATCGCCGATTTGGCGGTCCGCCCGGCGCGGGCTTCCTCGCGTATTCGTTCGAATATGACCACGTTGGCGTCAGACGCCACGCCGATGGTGAGAATGGCGCCCGCGATGCCGGGCAGAGTCAACGTGATTGGCACGAGTTCGGCCACTGCGAGGTAGAACAGTGCGTAGATGACGAGCGCGGCGGCAGCGATGACGCCGAGCAGCCGGTAATACACGATGAGAAAGATCATCACCACGATGAGGCCGGCCAGACCGGCGATGAGCCCGTTGCTCAGCGATTCGGCGCCCAGAGTGGCCGAGACCTGCTTCTGGCTGATGACATCCAGACGAATGGGGATCGCACCCGAGTTCAGCTGGTCAGACAGCGTGCGTGCGGTCTCGCTGGTGAAGTTGCCGGAGATCTGCGCGCCGCCGCTGCCGCTGATGCCGTTGGGGTATTGGCGATAGTCGATCGTGGGGGTTGAGATAATCGTGCCGTCAAGCACGATGGCGAAACTCTGCAACTCCTTACGAAGCGATCCGCGCTGCGCGAGGTCACGCGTGACGTCCTGGAACTTCTGGGCCCCGGCATCGGTGAACGCCATCGTGACGATGGGCTCCTGACTGCCCCCGCCACCGCTGTTGTCAAAGCTCTGCGACGCAGATGTGATGTCGCTCCCGCTGAGCCCCGGCTTGTCCTGCATCAGCACGTACACCGTGCGTGACGGACTATCAACCTTGGAGGGGTCCAGCTTCTGCTGGTCGGAGTAGATCACCAGACCCGCGGGCACCTTCTCCATCTCGCTCTTCGGGGGCACCTTGCCGCCGTAGGGCTGCAGCAGGCCCACCCGCTCCACGTCAGGCCCCGCCACCAGCGTGTGGGTCGCGTTCGTCTTGAACAGGTAATACGACGCAGAACCCTCGATCGGGGGTCTGGGCGTGGTGGTCTGCGCCTTTTGCACCATCTTCCACAGGCTCGGGTCGCTGGCCACGAAGTTGGCTTCGTAGTCGGTGAACACCAACTGCGCCGGCTTGATGAGGTCTTCCACCACCTGATCCGGATTCTTTGCGCCCGGCAACGAGACCACGATCTGGTCGCTGCCCTGCGTCTGGATCTCGGGCTCCGACACACCAAACGAGTCCACTCGGTTACGAATGACCTCAACCGAGCGCGCGATGGCCTCGGGCGTCACCTGGGAATCGCGCGTGGGTTTGCCCTGCAGCACCACCTCGACGCCGCCCTGCAGGTCGAGGCCCAGTACCACGGGTTTTACGGCCACGACCACCGCAGATGCCGCGATCAGTCCGATGACGACAGCGAGAAAGAGGACGGAACGACGACGCAAGTTCATCGGCGCACGCCCGGAAACACGATGGAGATGGTGGCTGCCCTAGTCGGCGGCGGGCTGGTCCGCGGCCGACTCGGCGGTGACCTTGCGGGCGATGGCGGACTGCGCGATGCGGATATCCACATCCTCGGCAACCTGAATGAGCACGGTGCTGCCGTCCTCCATCTCCGAAACGATTCCGTAGATGCCCGACGTTGTGACGACCTCGTCACCGGGCGCGAGCTCGCGTGACAACTGCTCCATCTCGCGGCGGCGCTTCTGCTGGGGCCGCACCGCGACGAAGTAGATCAAACCGACAAAAACAATGATGTAAACAGGAAGAAGGAGTCCCGACATGCTGAATTCGGCCTCAGTTCTGGGTTTCCGGACCGGCGGAGGGTAGCAGTGGGGGGAGGGGAGGTGCATCGCACTGGGGCACCCGCGGGCGCTGGTACCGTGGCGCCCCGTGAGGCACTCCGCAACACCGGCAGCGCACGTGTGAGCAGCCTGTCCATCGCGATGGTCAGCGAATACGTCTACCCCACTCTGGGTGGGGTGAGCGAACACGTGCACTTTCTCTCCCGTGAACTCGCGGCACGCGGCCACGACGTCACCATTGTCACCGGCAATCTGGGTGATGCCGGCGAGGTCGCCGAAATGGACCGCGCAGCGTTCCGTGAGAGCGGATACCGCACGCGGCGCATCGGCCGGTCGGTCCCGGTGGTGTCAAATGGGTCCATCGCCCGGCTTACCGTGGGTATGGGGCTCAAGCCCCAGATGGCGGCCGCCGTGCGTGGCGTTGACGTGGTGCATTCACAGGCGCTGGCCTCCCCCACCCTGCCGCTGCTGTGCCTGCGGGTGTCCACCGCGCCCGTTACCGTGGGGACGTTCCACACATACTTCGACGGCGGTCATTGGGCCTACCGCTCACTGGGCCGCTACGTACGTGCCGCGCTCGACCGGCTCGACCGGCGAATCGCGGTCTCCGATGCCTGTATCCAGGCTCTTTCCCCCTACTTTCCCGGCGAATGGGACGTCGTCCCCAACGGCATCGACTGCAACCTGTACCGACCGCTTACCGGCCCCGACGAACGTGAACCGGGGCCGCCCCGGATCCTGTTTGTGGGCCGCTTCGACCCCCGCAACGCCCTCGGTGACCTGCTCGACGCCGTGGCCATCCTCAAGCGCGAGGGGCGCGAGTTCGTCGTGCAGGTGATCGGCGACGGGCCCGCCCGCCCGATGTACGAGAAGAAGGCGAAGAACCTCGGTATCTGGAACCGCATCGAGTGGCTTGGCCTGCTCAACGAGGAGCGCCCCCACTACTACCGGCAGGCCGACGTAATGGCCGCCCCGTGCGTCCTTGCATCGTTTGGTGTCGTGCTGCTTGAGACCCTCGCATCGGGCACCCCGGTTGTTGCGGCCGACAACATCGGATTCCGGCAGGTTATCCGCGGTGACGTGCCGGGTCGCTTTGTGCCACCGCACGATGGCGCCGAACTGGCTGTGGGCATCGGTGAATTGCTGGATGACCCGTCACGGTCGGCGAAAGTCGGCGTGCAGGGGCGTGTCGCCGTGGAGCGCGAGTTCGACTGGCCACGGGTGACCGACCGCGTCGAGGACCTCTACCGCGAGGTGCTCATCTTCAAACGGCGGTCGATTCTCCCCCTGACGGGTACCGCCGCCGGAACCCGCGGGTTACGCTTCGGACGCGTCTCCTGATCCAAACAGCGCCGCCTGAGCCTCGGCTCCCCGGGGGATCTCGAGGCCGAGATGCACGTAGGCGCGTGGCGTGGCGATGCGCCCACGGGGCGTGCGTGCGAGCAGCCCCTGCTGAAGCAGAAATGGCTCGTAGACGTCCTCGATGGTGTCCGGCGACTCCCCCACCGCATCGGCGAGGGTGCCGAGGCCAGTGGGGCGCCCCGAGAACGTCACGGCGAGGTGCGTGAGGATCTTGCGGTCCAGATCGTCGAGGCCTGCGGCGTCTACCTCAAGAATGACCAGCGCCTGCTCGGCGATGTCGCGATCCACCGGGCCCATGCCCTTCACCTGTGCCACATCCCGCAC
>SYFI01000004.1 GCA_005800465.1 Actinomycetota bacterium
ACTTCTGCAGCGACACCTTGAACCCACGTGCCTTCAGCAGGGTCCCGAGGGACGCTGCTGTGATCCCCTTGCCGAGTCCCGACACCACTCCGCCCGTCACAAAGACGTAGCGCTCACCGTGTTCACTCAATGGACCGGCCTCCCCGACGTACCGCACACCGAACGGGACGTGAGCATACCCACCCGCGCGGCGGATGCCGTGTGTGGTTAGCGACTCCGTCGCGCAAGCAGCTCACCCGCATGGGCGCGGGCGCCGTCATCGTTGGGTGAGGCCCCGAGCATGCGGCACATCTCGGCCAACAGCTCATCCCCCTCAACCGGCTCGATGGTGGTTACCGTGCGGCCGTCGTCGGCCACCCCCTTCACGAGCCGGTAGTGGCGGTCGGCCGCCGCCGCAACCTGCGGCAGGTGCGTGATCACCAGCACCTGCCGGCCCACGGCCAGTGCGGCCAGACGATCGCCCACGGTGCCAGCCGTCACGCCACCGATACCGGCATCCACCTCGTCGAATAGCCAGGCAACCCCCGGCTCGGCCGCTGCAGCCACCGAGTGCAGGGCGAGAAGCACTCTCGACAGCTCGCCGCCCGACGCCGCGTTGGCCAATGGGGCCTCCGGAAGGCCGGGGTTGGCTCGCAGGATGAGCGCCACGTGATCGGCAGGCACTTCGGCGTCGTCGCGCGACACCTCCACCCGCAGCGCGGCACCCGACATCGCGAGATCCTGCAGTTCGGCCTCAACACGTGCGGCCAGGCGCGGCGCCGCCTCAGCGCGAGACGCATACAATGCGTCGGCGAGCGCGTGCGCATCGCTGAACAGCGCGTCGCGAGCTGCGGAGAGGGCGTCGTCACCGGCCTGCCCCGTCGCCAGCGCGTCGAGCGCCGCCCGGGCCTCGTCGGCACGGGCCAGCACCATCTCGGTTCCCGGCCCGTATCGCCGCCCGAGGGTGGCGTACTCCTCAAGCCGGCCCTCAACCCATTCGAGACGGCCTGGCTCGGCGTCCAGATCCTGGGCGTAGCGGCGCAGCCCGATGAGCGCCTCCTGAAGCGCTGCCTCAGCGGCCTTCAAATCATCAAGGGGCTCCTTGAGCGTGGGATCGAGATCGCACGCGTGTTCGATGGCACGTGCCGCGCGGCCCGTGGCCATCACGGCCCCGCTGTCATCCGAGTCCAGAAGCTCAAGAGCGCTGTCGGCGGCTTCAGCAAGGCGCTCCGCGTGCCCCAGCCGGCCGCGTTCCGCCTGCAGCGTCAACTCCTCGTCAAAATCCGGCGCAACCGCATCCACATCAGCCAGCAGTTGGGCGAGTGCATCGCGCTCACGCGCAGCGCGCTCACGCCCGTCGCGCGCGGCGTCGATCTCCCTGGAAAGCCGCACCAGATCGCGTCGCATCAGGGTCAACTGCTGGGCCTGCGACGCCACGTCAGGCCCGGCGAAGGCATCGAGGATCGCCATCTGCGCGGCGGGACCCACAAGCCGACGCTGCTCGTGCTGGCCGGAGAACCGCACGAGACCCCCGATGAATGAGGCCACCGCATCACGCGACGCCACCTGACCATCCACCAGCGCCCGGGCGCGGCCCTCTGCGGGCACGCGGCGGGCCACCACGACCTCGGTCTCATCTTCCGCCAGGTCACGCACCTGCAGTGCCGGATCGGTGGGGTCGAGAGACTCCCAGAAGCCAGCCGGCACGCTGACGGTTGCCTGCACCAGCGCATGCTTGGCACCAGGGCGCACGGCCTTCTGGTCAACGGGCGCACCGGCGAGCAGCCCGAGGGCGGTCGCCACCACGGTCTTTCCGGCTCCGGTCTCACCCGTGATGGCCGTGAGGCCGGCCGTTGGGACGATGTGGGCCCGCTCGATCACCACGAGGTCACGGATCTCGATCTCGCGGATCACGCCGCCACCCCGCCCGCGATCATCGGCGGCCGAACTTCTCCCGGTACCGGCGGAAGAACGACGACTCGGGGAAGATTGCAAGGTGCACTTCCTGCCCGCCGAGGCCAACGGTCACCGACCGGCCCGGGGGCAGTTCACCAATGCGCACGCCGTCCGCGAGCACATCGCACGCCCCGACGATGGCGCTGTTGGTCACCACCAGCGACTCCTCTGGCGCGAGGATGAGTGGCCGGGTATCGAGGTGGTGCGCGGCGATGAACGAGATGACAAAGGCACGGGCCTTCCACGACACCGTGGGGCCACCGGCAGCAAGGTTGTAGGCAGTCGATCCCACCGGGGTGGAGCAGATGAGCCCGTCGCACCGCACGGTTGCCACCGGCTCCCCATCCACCGAGTATGAGAGATCGGCCAGTCGCGACTCGCCCGCCCGCAGGAACGCCAGGTCGTTCACGGCGTTGATGGTGCCGCCAATCCACACAGCCTTGAGGGACGGAAGACCCAGAGTGATGTAGTCGCCCCGAAGTGCACGCGTGAAGCTGCGCTCGAGGTCGGCCTGCTCGATCGTGGCGAGAAATCCCACCCGCCCGAAATTGACGCCGAGCACAGGCGCGCCGGTACGTGCCTCAAATGAGAGCGCCCGCAGAATGCTGCCATCGCCACCCAGCACCAGCACGAGGTCAACCCCGCCGGGTCGCAACTCATCTCCGGTCACCACCGTGCGGCCCCGGAGCGGGGGGTGCTTGGCGGCCTCGTCGGCAGTTGCCAGCACCTCCACCCCATTGGCATCGAGAATCGCGAGCACTGTCGGCATGACCCCGGCGGTCACCTCGGCCGCGCCGTGGCTGAGCACCAGCACGCGCTCGGCACGGGTGCCCTCCACCTCGCGGATGGGCTCATGCTGACGCTTCATGCAGCCCCTGCCATGACGGCTACATCGACGGCGGCCGCGATGTCCACGCACGGGTCCGGCAATGCGGGGCCATGTGCCAGCAGAAAGATCTCACGGTTGCCCTTGGGCCCGGGCGTGCCGCTGTCGGCTGCTCCGGCGATGTGTGCCCCGGTTGCGCGCATGGCATCTGCCACGCCGAGCACGGCGTCGCGGCGGAGCGCAGAGTCGCGCACGACGCCGCCCGACCCCACGTTGTCCTTGCCCACTTCGAATTGCGGCTTGACCATCACGAGGGCACGGTACGCCGGGTGAAGGCAACCCGCTACTGCCGGCCACACGATGCCGGACGAGATAAACGACACATCCATCACTGCGAAGTCGGGAATGCGGGGCAGCATGGCCGGCGTAAGGGACCTCGCATTGCTTCGATCGATCACATCAACGCGGGAATCCTCGCGTAGCGCCCACGCGAGTTGTCCGTAGCCGACATCCACGGCGATCACGTTCGCCGCACCACGCCGCAGCAGCACATCAGTGAAGCCGCCAGTGGACGCCCCGATGTCAATTGCTGTCGCCCCGGTGGGATCGACACCCAGCACGTCGAGGGCATTCGCCAGCTTGAGCCCACCTCGCGAGGCGTACTCGGGGCCCTCATCCACATCGATGACCGCGTCGTCACGCACCTGAGATCCGGGCTTGACCGCCGCGCTGCCGCCAACACGGACGCGACCGGACATCACGGCCGCCTGCGCACGCGCTCGGGTCGGGAATATGCCGCGCTCCACGAGCGCAGCGTCCAGTCGCTGCCGGGTCACGCGCGAGATCGTACCCACCACCGCCCCATCCACCATCACAAGAGCGTGCCCGGGTCAGCCGATCGCACGATCGCCAAGCGCGGCCAGCGCGGCGGCGGCCGTGGCGGCGGGCGTGATCCCGGCCTCGGCCAGCAGCAGGTCACGCCGTCCATGCTCAATGAAGTGGTCCGGGACGCCGATTCGGGCGATATACGCGCGGCATCCCGGGAGCGCCTCCGCCACTGCACTACCGAACCCACCCTCCAGCGCGTGGTCCTCAATCGTGACCACCACATCGTGGGACTCTGCGATCTCGCGCAGCAGATCCACGTCGAGCGGCTTCGCGAACCGCGCATTCACCACGGTGGGCGGCACACCCAGTGATTCCGACACGATCCCGGCCGCATCAAGCGCAACCTGCACGCCGTAGCCATAGCCCACCAGGGCCACGCGCGACCCCTCGGTGAGCACCTCGGCCTTCCCCACCGGGAGCACCTCGGGTCGATCCGGAAGCGGTACACCCACGCCATTGCCACGGGGATACCGCAGCGCGGAGGGACCATCAAGGCGGAGCGCCGTGTGCAGCATGTGCACCAACTCGGCTTCGTCCTTCGGGGCCATTACCACCATGCCGGGAAGGGGCCGCAGGTACCCGATATCAAATATGCCGTGGTGGGTCGGTCCGTCGTCGCCAACAAGGCCGCCCCGATCAATGGCGAACACCACGGGCAGCCCCTGCAGGGCGACGTCGTGCACGATCGGGTCGTAGGCCCGCTGCAGAAACGTGGAGTAGATGGCACACACGGGGCGGTACCCGGCGATGGCGAGGCCGGCGGCGAACACCACCCCGTGCTGCTCGGCAATTCCGACGTCGTAGGTGCGCTCGGGGAAGCGGTTGGCGATAAAGTTGGTGCCGGTGCCCTTGGGCATGGCGGCGGTGATGGCCACCACGCGTGGATCGGCCTCGGCCTCGGCCAGCAGTGCGCGGCCGAATACCTCGGTGTACGACGGAGCGGCGGGCGCAGATGGGCGCGCGGCCCGGCCGCTGTCAACAGAAAATGGCCCCGAGCCATGCATGGCCTCACGATCGGACTCCGCAGGGGCGTACCCATGCCCCTTCTGCGTATGCAAATGCAACAGCACCGGTCGCTGGAGGTCGGTGGTTCGCTGCAGGGCACCACGGACGGCGTGGATGTCGTGCCCGTCAATGGGGCCCAGATAGGCGAAGCCCAGCGCCTCAAACAACTGGCCCGGCACGAACAACGCCTTGGTGGCATTGGAGAGCGAGTCACCCAGAGAACCGAGACCGGGAACCTTACGAAGCCCCTTGTCCAGTTCGCCGCGCACCTTTGTCAGGGTCGGATCGAGCCGTGCCCGCTGCAATAGCCCCGCCAGCGCCCCGACGTTCTCGGAGATGCTCATGCCGTTGTCGTTCAGCACCACGGTGAGGGGCGACTGCAGATGGCCGGCCTGGTTGAGCCCCTCGTAGGCCATCCCCCCGGTCATGGCACCGTCGCCGATGACGGCCACCACGCGGCGGTCGCGGCGGCCCGTAATGCGCATGGCCTCAGCCAGTCCCACGGCATACGAGATGCTCGTGCTCGCGTGCCCGGCACCCATGATGTCGTGCTCGCTCTCAGCGCGGCGCAGGAAACCCGAGAGCCCATCGTGCTGCCGCAGTGTGCCGAACTCGCCAAGGCGACCGGTGAGCAACTTGTGCCCGTAGGCCTGGTGCCCGACGTCCCACAAGATGCGATCGCGGGGCGAATCGAGCTCGGCGTGCAGCGCGATGCTCAATTCAACGGTGCCGAGGCTCGACCCGAGGTGCCCGCCCGTGGTGGACACCGTGGCGATTATCGCCTGGCGCATCTCCTCGGCCAGCGCGGCAAGCGCCGCGTCGTCCATATCGTGCAGCGGGGCCGGCCCGTCAAGCGAGGCAAGTATCGGATAGCGCGCAGCGGGATCAGTCACACAACCCATCCTAATTGCCCCGGGCCCGCGGCGCGTACGTTCGGTCCGACCATGCCCCCCTCAGCGAGGCACGACGCGCAGCACACGGGTGCGCCAACGCTACCCGGGCCCCGCCGGACGCGTTCGCACCTGCAGCTCAAGATCACCACGCCGCAGCGAGGGGAGCGCCGACGCCGGGAGGGTCACCCGCCGCACGACCGGAGTGTTTGGGGTAACGGAGAAGCCGGGGCGAAGTGTGGCGTAGGTGCGAGCGCTCCTGCCGGCCCTCCGGCGATCGCGTACGGTCACCGTCATCGGGCCAGTCACCCGCCCGTACCACTTGCGCTTGATGGGCTCGATGGCGAGTTGGTTGTGGTGGCAGGCGAGGCCTACGTCGCCCGGGCTGACGGCTCGGTTTCCCCGGTACCCGGCGAGACGCGCACCCCCTTCGCGGTGGTCACCCCCCTCGCGCCTGACCCCCCAGTGCAGGCGGAGGGCCTCGATCATGAGGCACTTCTGGCCGTCCTTGATGCCCACAGCACCATGTCGGTACAGGCCGTGCGTGTGTCCGGCCGGTTCAGTCGTCTCCGGGTGAGAAGCGTGCCAAAGCAGCAGGCGCCGTACCCACCATTTGAAGACGTACTGACCACCCAGGTGGAGTGGCAGATCGGTCCAGTCAACGCCACCCTGGTGGGATTTCGATTCCCCTCCTCGCCACCGGCCTTGAGGTGCCGGGTTGGCACCTGCACGCTCTGGCAGACGATCGGTGCTCCGGGGGGCACGTGCTGATCGCCGATCTCGGGCGCGGCACACTCGAACTTGATGCAGCCACCGAGGTGCACTGCGAACTCCCCATGGGCGTGGCGATCACGCGCGATGCCCACGGTACCGCCGAGCGACTCCACGCCGCAGAGACCCGCATCCACCCGTAGACGGGTCGGCAGGGGCCTACTCGGAGACCGGGGACTCAGGGGTATCCGGCGTGTCGGGGGCCGTTCCGGCGCGGGCCTCGGCCTCGGCCTCGGCGATGGCGCGGGGGATCAACTCGGCCACGGCGGATGACAGATCGGATGCCTGCTGCGCCAACTCCTCGACTCCTGCACGCGGGGTGTTGGCGGCCTCCCGAATTCGCACAGCCAAGTTCTCGAGCCGGGCGGTCGCCTGCGCCAGTTTGTCGCGGGCGCTCATGCGGCGGCTTCGCCACCTTCACGGGTAATCCGGCCAAGGATTCCATTCACAAACCCCGGGGCCTCCGCGGCGCACCACTTCTTCGCCATCTCCACCGCCTCGTCAATCGCGACGGGAGCCGGCACCTCTCCCGTGCGGATCTCGTACACCGCAACCCTCAGGATCGCCCGCTCAAGGGGCGCGATACGATCGGCCGTCCAGCCCTTGGCGGCGGCCGTGATGCGTTCGTCAATTGCCGGGATATCGGCATCCACGCCAGCCACCAGCGCCTCGGTAAACGGATCGGTCGCGTAATCGCCCGCGCGTGCCCCGTTGGCCTTCAGCTCATCAAGCGACAAACCGGTGACATCGCGCTGGTACAGCAGTACCACCGCCTGCCTGCGTGCCTCACGCCGTGAGACCGGGCCGGTCATGACGCGCCGCCGCCCATGGATGGAAGAAATTCCGCCCGGTCCACCAGAAAACCCGTGGTGTACGAGCCGGTTGCAAACAGTTCATCGCGCGAGATCTCACGCAGCAACGGCAGCGTGGTGGGCAGCCCCGTGACAACGCTCTCGTCGAGGGCACGCTGCATGCGGGCCACCGCTCGCGGGCGATCGGGCGCCCACATGCACAGCTTGGCGAGCAGCGAGTCGTAGTACGGGGGTACGTAGCCCTTGGAACGGCAGTAGGTGTCCACGCGCACACCCGGGCCCGCCGCCAGCCGGAACTCATCCAACCGACCGGCGGCCGGACGAAAATCAAAGGCAGGGTCCTCGGCATTGATACGACACTCAATGGAGTGCCCGTTGGCCTCAATGCGCCCGGTGCGGCTCAGCAGCTGGCCATCGGCAACCCGCAACTGCTCGGCCACGATGTCCAGACCACTCACCAGTTCGGTGACCGGATGCTCGACCTGCA
>SYFI01000121.1 GCA_005800465.1 Actinomycetota bacterium
CCCGGATTGGTCACCCTGCGCCCCGCCGATGCCCGCGAGACGGCAGCGGCCTGGCGACAGGCCATTGCACGCACCGACGGGCCAACAGTGCTCGTGTTCACACGCCAGGCGCTTCCCACCATGGATCTCGACCCGCAAGTGGACAAGGGCGGGTATGTGGTTGCACCGGGTGACGACGTGGCGCTCATCGCCACGGGATCAGAGGTGTCGCTCGCAGTCGAGGCACGGGCTCTCCTCGCCGCAGATGGCATCTCGGCGCGCGTCGTGAGCATCCCCTCGTGGGAGATCTTCAGCGCCCAGCCCGAGGCCTACCGCGACGAGGTCCTTCCACCGGCCACCCTCGCCCGGGTTGGTGTGGAGGCCGCATCACCGTTTGGCTGGGAGCGATGGACCGGTACATACGGACGCATCGTGGCCATTGACCGATTCGGTGAGTCGGCGCCGGGTGCGCTGGTCATGGAGAAACTCGGCATGACGGCAACCGCGGTGGCCGACGCCGCCCGGGCATCAATCGCAAAGGCAGCACGATGATGAACTTTGAGATGCGCCCCGGACCGGCGAAGGGCCTCGTGGAAGACGCCATCGCCGACGCCGAGGGCCGCGGGCTCATCGGGCACGTGCGGGCAGGCGATCCCGCTGCATGGGGCGCACACGCCGATGCCGCGCGCGACTGGATGGGATGGCTCAGGGCTCCCGAGGCAATGCGACCGCATATCGCCGACATCGACTCACTGGTGGCCGCCTGTCATCAGGAGGGCATCCGCCACGCACTCGTTCTGGGGATGGGCGGGTCGAGCCTGTCGCCCGAGGTCACCCGCCGCACGTTCGGCCATGGTGACGGCATTGAGCTGCGCGTGCTCGATTCCACCGACCCGGTGGCTGTGGCCCGCATCACTGAGGGCGTTGACCCCGCCAAGTGCTCGGCAATCGTCTCGAGCAAGAGCGGTACCACGGCAGAGCCGCTGGCATTCGCCGCGCACGTGGGGCTGTTCATCAAGGACGCCCTGGGTGAGGCGTGGCGCGACCGCTTTGTGGCCATCACCGACCCGGGTACTCCCCTGGCCATCCGCGCCGCCGACGAGGGCTGGCGCATGGTGGCCGAGAACATGCCCGACGTGGGTGGCCGGTTCTCGGCCCTCACCCTGTTCGGCCTCATCCCGATGGCGCTCGCCGGGGTGCCCGTCACTGACGTGCTCGACCGTGCGGCTGCCGCGCGCGAGGGGTCGGATGGCCCACGGCTGGGCGTGGCACTCGCCGCACTGGCCAGGTCGGGCCGCGACAAGCTCACCATCGTTGCCGACCCGGGTATCGGATCGTTCGGGCTGTGGGCCGAGCAGTTGGTGGCCGAAAGTCTGGGCAAAGACGGCGAGGGGGTCATCCCGATCGCCGGCGAGCCCCTGGGCGACCCTGATGAGTACGGGTTTGACCGCGTCATCCTGCACCTGCGGCTCACGGGCGAGCACGACGACGACGTGGCGCTGATCGGTGCATCGGGTATTCCCGTGTTCGTGCTCGACCTGCGCGAGCCGCTCGACGTGGGTGCGCTCTATATGACCCTCGAGATCGCCATCGCCACAGCGGGTGCCGAACTTGGAATCAACCCCTTCGACCAGCCCGATGTCCAGGCGGCCAAGGACGCCGCCAACACGGCGCTGGCATCTGAGGATGGGATCCCGAAGGATGATCGTGAGGGGCCGGAGGCCATCGCGCGCGCCATCGGAATGCTGGAGAAGGGCGACTACCTGGCGCTCCTCGCCTTCACCACGCCCACGCCGGGTGGCGAGCGCCATCTCAACGCTATCCGCGCCGCCGTGCGTGCCAGCACCAAGTCAGCCACCACCGCCGGATGGGGGCCCCGGTTCCTGCACTCAACCGGGCAGCTGCACAAGGGTGGCCCGGGCTCGGGCGTGTTCGTGCAGTTCCTCGGACCGGGCGGCCCGGACCTGCCGATTCCCGGCCAGGATCACACCTTTGGTGACCTGCTCCGGGCACAGGCCATCGGCGACGCGCAGGCGCTGGTGGAGCGTGGCCGTCGCGTGGTGCGCATCGACCTTGGCGATGACCCAGAGGCAGCCTTGGCACTCGCCGCACGGGTGGCCGCGGCCACGGTGGCCCCCTAGCTCAGCGCCGCCACCGCCGACTCCACGTCGGCAACCACGGTGACCATTGCCAGGTCGTCTGCGTCTACCACCAGATGGTCTTCGAGGGCGACGATGACTGCGTCCCAGGCGGACCCCACGATGATGAGCGGGCGCCGGGCCACATGGCGGTTCTGCATCAAGTTCCATGCCACGGCGATCTCGGCCAGGGTGCCCACCCCTCCCGCCACGGCGATCCAGGCATCGGCGTCCAGCAGCGTGCGAAGCCGCGCGAACAGGTCGTCAGCCGGCCGCTCCTCATGCACCCACTTGTTTGCACGGCGCCCCTGCGGACCGGGCAGCGTCACGCCCACCACGTGCGCGCCCCCGTCACGTGCACCCCGTGAGACCGCCTCCATTGCACCCCCATGACCACCCGTGACCACGGTCCATCCAGCCTCGGCCAACAGATACCCAAGTCGCTCGGCGTGCGCGACATCCGGGTGGTCGGGGCCAATCCGGGAACTGCCGAAGACCGCGACGACCCGGCTCACGCCGTCGACGTCGTGGACGAAAGGATCTCCACCAGCGAACGTGTGTCGGGCTGCGCCTCAAGGCGATTCACATTCGCGACGAGCATGCGTACTGAGGGGGAGCCGGGCCCGTGGCGATCGGCGATGCCACGAAGACGCGTGGCCGGGTCGATGCGCGCGCCGCGAGGACCCGTGGTGAGGTCCGACACATCGAGGAGATCCAGCAACCCGCGATCCGGGCCTACGGGGAACGGGAACTCGTCCTCGACCGAGGGCAACCCCAGCATCTGAGCGCGCAGAGCGGCACTGGAGTGGTGGGCCACCAGCCGCGCGAGTTCCTTATGTCCGGCCATCCTCAGCGCACGGGCACCGGAAATGGGGTGATAGCCATCGGAGATCCCATAGCCCACATCATGCAGCCATGCCGCACACAGCAACCGGCGGCGTTCATCCGCCGGGAGTCGCACCAGACCCGCCGCCCGCGTGGCCTGCTGCGCCACACCCCGCGAATGCTCATATCGGTCGTCGCCGCACAGGGCCTCGCACAGCGCGTGCGCGCCCTTCGGGTCGTCAGCATCCCGCCACTGCGTGGGGGTCACGCCCACAGGCGGATGGCCTCATCCACAACGTCATGGCCCTCAAGATCGGCGCGCATGCGCTCATCCTCGGCCACCTCGGGTTCGGGGTCGTCCATCAGGCGATCGGTGAACACGTCGCGATCCGTGCGCTCCTTCGCCAGGGCGATCCAGTCGGGCGGGATCTCCTCCGGGAGGATCGTGCCGGTCATCTCGGCGAAGAGCAGCGCCCAGGCGCGCGGCAGCACGTCGACGTTGTAGCCGCCTCCGCCAAGTGCCACCCACCGGCCCCCGGTGATGTCATTTGCCATCTCGTGCAGTACGCGCCACAGGCGGGGGAACGTGGCCATGCGCACCTGGAGATGCGCCAGCGGGTCCTCGTGGTGCGGGTCAACGCCATCCTGGGTCACGATGATGTCCGGCGCGAACCCGCGCACCACCGGCACGATGACGTCCTCGATCGCGCGCACGTACGGACCATCACCAGAGAAGGCGGGCAACGGGATATTCAGCGAGGTGCCCACGCCCGTCCCCGTACCCCGCTCATCGAGGGCCCCGGTTCCGGGAAAAAGGTAGCGCCCGCTCTCGTGCACCGAGCATGTGAGCACCCGTGGATCGTCATAGAAGATGAACTGCGTGCCATCACCGTGGTGCACGTCCACATCCACATACGCCACGCGCTCAGCGCCGGCATCGAGCATTGCCTGAATGGCGACGGCCGCGTCGTTATAGATGCAGAACCCGTTGGCCTTGTTGGCAAATGCGTGATGCAGACCGCCGGCGGCCGAGAACACCCGGGTGGCGCGACCCTCCCACACCTCCATGGCGGCGGTCACCGATGCGCCGCACACGGCCACCGCAGCCTCGTGCATGCCGCGAAACGCCGGAGTATCGCCCCCTGATGCCAAGCCCCACATTCCGGCCTCAAACGCGTGTGCGAGTGCCGGCTGCGCGCTGTAGCGACGCACCTGCGCCCTATAGGCCGCGGTATGCACACGCGCGATGAGCGCCTCGTCCCCCGGCCCGGGCGTGAGCACCGTCACATCAGGGCGGTCGAGCATGCCGTAGGCGCGGATGAGGTCGATGGCCAACTCGCGGTTGACCGGCGCCAACGGATGGTCGGTGCCGAGGTCGTACCCGGCGAGACCCTGCCGATCGACGAAGGCGGTCGTAGACATCACCGCCAAGGCTCGCACATATGGGGCAGGAAGACCCGCCCAGGCAGGGTGATACGCACCATTCGGCCGGTTTAGAAGTCCTGCTCGGTGGGCCGCATGATGATCTCGTTGATCGACACGTGCGGCGGCTGGTCCAGTGCGTAGAGCACCGCACGCGCAACATCCACGGGCACGAGGGGCGCACCCCCCACCGGGTCGTCGTAGAACGCGGTATCCACGATGCCCGGGGCGATGAGCGTGACCCGCACGCCTGTGCCGTGCAGGTCCTTGCGCGCCGCCTCGGCCATCGCCGTGACCGCCCACTTCGTGCACGAGTACAGCGAACCGGTCCCCACCTGGCGCCCGGACACCGATCCCATCAACATCACATGCCCCTTGGCCTCGGTGAGTGCCGGAATGCACGCGCGCAACGTGAGGGCCGCGCCGTACACGTTGGTGAGCACCATCGACTTCCAGAACTGGGGCGACTCGTTGAGAAATCCTCGCTTGGCCCCGAACCCGGCATTGGCAAGCACGGCGTCCAGGCGCCCGAATGCAGAGAGAGCGGCCTCGGGAATGGCCTGGACGTCATCCCATTCGGTGACGTCAGCCGTCACGGCCACGGCGTGCGCGGACCCGCCCAGTTCATCAGCAAGGGCATCGAGTAACTGACGGCGGCGGGCCGCCAGTACAACGCGCCACCCATCGGCGACGGCTGCCCGTGCCACCTCGGCACCGATACCGTCGGATGCGCCGGTAATGGCCAGCACGCGCCCATCACTGGCTATCGCGTCACCTCAAGTGTGTAGGCCGAGCGGCCGGATGTGCCCCGCAACTCCACGAACCAGCGGCCGCTGCGCGTTGCCGTGTAGGCCAGACGCGGGCGACGTGATGCGGTGCGGGTTGATGCCGTGGAGACAGCGCCGATGGTGCTCACGCTGGCAGTACCCGGGGCCCAGAGCGCCAGGCGCATGCGGGCACCCCCATTACCTGATACCCGCATTCGCACCGTCTGCCCCTTGCGCAGGATCACCGGGTACAGGTCGCGCGGGTCATTGTTCACGTCGATGCTCGCCTCAATGGTGATGCGTCCAGGCGGCCCGGCGATCGCGGTCTCACCCTTGACGTCGGTCACGTCGTCGTTGCCCTCGGTGGGATCGTCGGGTGGCAGCGGCAGGGTCAAGGCGGCGCGGGGATTGACGAAGCCATCGCCGTACGCGAGATCGCGGCCAGCTGGCCCGCCGTCAGTTGCGGTGTTCATGATCTGCTGCATCACTTGATACGGGGTCGCGCCAGGATTGGCGGCGAAGATGAGCGCGGCCAGGCCGGTGACGTATGGCGCCGCCATCGACGTGCCCTCCTTCACCGCATACCCCCGCGCGATGGCGCCCTCGGTAATGCGTCGCGGTACCGACGAGAGGATGTCCACACCGGGAGCCACCACGTCAACCGACACGTTGCGGTCGCTGAACAGCGCCAGGTCGAGCGGCGTCGGGCAGTCAGCGCTCACGTGCGTGCTGCACTGCGCCGCGACGCCGAGCACGTGGGCGTAGCCGGCCGGGTAATTGACCTCGTTGTAGTCCTGACCATCGTTCCCCACTGAGGCCACCAGCAGTGCACCACGGGAAAACGCCCAGTCGATGACCTGCTGGAAGGCGCGCGACGAACCACTGCCGCCGGCCGAGATGTTGATGACCTTGGCGCCATTGACCACGGCCCACCGGATGCCCTTCATCATCGTGGCGTCGGTGGAGAAGCCATCCTTGTCGGAGATCTGCACCGGGATGATCTCGCCGATGCCGGCACCGCTCGGGGCCACCCCGACGATTCCCACCCCATTTGCCGGGGCGGCAGCGGTACCGGCGACGTGCGTGCCATGACCAGTGCGGCCCCAGTCCTCGGCCTGCTCCTGCCCGGTCCATGCGCTCCATGGACGTACGAGCGGTGAGTTGGAACCGCTCCACTCCTCGTGCGTCGAGTCGATACCGCTATCCAGGATGGCGATCCGGGGGCGTACGGGAGTGCCCGTGAGGTCGGCCCCCCACGTGGTGCCGGGGGCAAAGAGGCCCCACTGACGATCGGGGGTGAAGTACGTGTCGGTGGGGGTCGTGACCGGGGCGAGCGGGGTGGGAGCCGCCGGAGTGGCCGGGATGATGTCATCGCTCGTTCGCACCAGCGACCACTCGGCCCCTGACACACCAGGAATGGCGAGCGCGCGGGCACGCAGCGCACCGTTGGGTGCAACGCGCAGCGACCACACGCCGGCCTCGGGTACCAGCGGCCGCACGGGGCCCAGCGGCGCGAGCAGCGCGCGCGCATCGGCAGGCGCGGGCGGCGCGGCGAAGGTCACTACGAGTGACGCCGTGCCGTCGGGTGCTGTTGCCCGTACGGGGGCGCGAGGGCCAGCGGCTAGCGCTGGGGTGACCACCGTCAGCCCGGCAACCACCACCAGCGCAAGGATGGATCGGCGCTTAACGCGTGCCGTAGCGATTGGTGATCGGCATGCGTCGATCGCGCCCGAACGCGCGTGGCGTGATCTTGATCCCAGGAGGTCCCTGGCGGCGCTTGTACTCAGCGCGGTCCACGAGCCCAACGATTCGGTGGACGACGTCCTCGGGAAATCCGCGCTCGACAAGCGCAGCGGGAGGAAGGTCCTCCTCCACATATCCCAGGAGAATCGGATCAAGCACCTCGTATTCCGGAAGCG
>SYFI01000122.1 GCA_005800465.1 Actinomycetota bacterium
AGAAGTACGCGCATGTGACCTACTTCTTCAACGGTGGCCGTGAGGCTCCATTTGAGGGTGAGGACCGCGTGCTGGTGCAGTCGCCGCAGCACGTGGCCACCTACGACGAGGCACCCGAGATGAATGCCGCCGGAGTTCGCGACGCCGTGGTGGACGGCGTGATGGCGGGGACGCACGAGTTTCTCGTGGTCAACTTCGCCAACGCCGACATGGTGGGCCACACCGGGGTCGTGCCGGCAGCCGTACAGGGCATTGAGGCCGTGGACCGCTGCATGGCTGACATCCGCGCCGCGGTGGCCGCCCGCAATGGTCTGCTCATTGTCACCGCCGATCACGGCAACTCCGAAGCGATGATCGAACCAGATGGCAGCATCAATACCGCACACACCACCAACCCGGTACCGCTCTGGATTGATCGACCCGGACTGCCCTTGCGGCCAGGTTGTCTGGGTGACGTATCACCCACCGCGTGCGCGCTGATGGGGTGGGATGTCCCCACATCAATGACAGGCGCCGTGCTGCTGGATGGGCTGTCGTAGAATGGAGCGCATTTGAGTAAACGCGCACAGGAATGGCTTCCGGATCCAGCGGGCCTTCATCAGCTCCGCTGGTGGGACGGCACCGTCTGGACAGAGCACGTAAGCGATAACGGCACTCAGGGCATTGACCCGATGGAGAGCACCTCCCCGCCACCACCACCCAGTGCAGGTGCCCGTCGGTCGGGCCGTGCCACAGCCTCGCTGGTGCTCGGCATTGTTGGCGTTCTGGTGTTTCCGGTGGTGTGTTCGACGCTCGCAATCATCTTCGGTGCCCTCGCTTTGCGGGACATGGGTACCAACGAGAACGTGCGCGGACGATCCATGGCCTGGTGGGGACTCGGACTCGGTATCGCGGGCTTGCTTATCGGCATCGCCCTTATCGCGTACCGGTTCGCCTAGTGGCCCCGGTTGGCCCGCGGGTAAACGTGAAGGCCGACGCCCCCGACGGCTATCGCGCGCTGGCGGGGCTCACCCCGAGTTGGCGCAGGTGGTGGTGACCATCACGGCGATCAATGCGTGGAACCGCGTGATGATCGCCAGCGGCATTACGCCCCCGGGCTGATCCGCACCCGGGTCGTGATGACCCCTCCATCCTCCTCAACGCTGATCACCTCATGCCCCTGGTCGTGGCACCAGGCCGGGATATCCACCTTCACAAGCGGGTCGTCGGCAAGCACCACGATGAGGTCCCCATCGGCGGCATGTGCGGCAGCCCGGCGAAGCAGCGACACCGGCACGGGGCACCAGGTACCCAGCGCATCGATGGTGCGCATGGCGCTGATCACTGCCCCTCGGGGGCCATGGCGCGCAGTACCGTCACCGACTCGGTAAACGCCACGATGGCCGCGCCGAGATCATCGGTGGTGGTGCCCGGCCCGGCGGTGAGCAGCACGGCTCCTCGCGCCACGTCGTCGTCTGCACCCATGGCCTCAAGTACCGGTGACGATTTGCCAGCGCCGAAGGTGCATGCCGAGCCCGGGGCCACGGCGACCCCCCGCGCGGCCATGGCGAGCGCAAGGGCCTCTCCCTCCACCCCGCGGGCCGAGACCTGCACGTGCCCGGGCAGCCGGACGGCCGGGGGCGGGCCATTCAGCACCACCCGGGGGACCGCCAGAAGGCCCTCCGCCAGTTCGGTAGCGCACGCACGCATCATCTCGGCGCGTGCGGGCATGGCGGCCATGGCCTCGCCCGCAGCCTGCAGAAGTGCGGCGATGGCTGGCACGTCGTGCGCCCCGCCCCGTTTGCCGTGCTCTTCGAGGCCCCCCTCAATAAGGGGGTGCAGCACGATGCCGGGTCGCACCAGCAGGGCACCGACCCAGGCGGGGCCGCCGAGGGATCGTCCACCGATCACCACCATGTCGGCACCGTGGCCATCGGTAACCGGCAGCAGTCCGGCGGTCTCCTCGGCATCGAGCACGATCACGGCGCGTGGCGCGGCGACGCGGGCCGCGGCCACGAGCGCGGTCGCGTCCCGTACACAACCCACCTCGGCCTGCCCATGAGTAACCACCACCAAGTCGGCACCGCGTGCCGCGTCAGCAATCGCCCGGGGCGGCACATCGCCCACCGCATCGACGTCGGCAAGTCGGAGCGCACCGGCATGGCGTGTGAGCGACCGCGCAGCGGCAAGTGTGGACGCGTGGGACAGGCGATCGGCGGCGATCACCGGGGCGTCCGTTCCCCGGGCTGAGAGCGTGCCCTTCGACGCCAGGTTGCGGGCCTCGGCCGCACCTGAGGTGAGGATGACCGACTCCGCCGGCCAGCCCACGAGAGCCGCGACGGCCGCATGGGCATCACCCACGACCTGCGCGGGCCCGCGGGCATGGTCGTGCAGGGCCATCGGACTTCCGGGCTCGTCGATCCACCGGGCCATGGCCTCGCGCACGCCAGCCGACAGCGGCCATCCGGACGCATGGTCGAGATAGACGCTCACCGGCCCTCCGTCAGACGCGATCCAAGTTCCACGGGAAGACCTGCGGCCTGAATGGCGTTCTGCGCACCCGGAACGTCGTACGGCGTGCGTCGGAAGGTGAGCGTGGCGGCATCGGGGTCGAATACCGCCCACGATGCACGCGGGTCGAGATCGCGCGGCTGGCCGACCGACCCGGGATTGATGAGCCAGCGCCCACGCTCGATCGAGATGGTCTCCTCCCCGCGCACAAGGCCGCCATCCAGACGTCCGTCATCGCCGAGGCACCACGCGCCGGCCAGGTGGGTGTGGCCCACCATCATCACGCGGGCGGGATGGGCATCCATGGCCGCGCGTACGCCGTCGCCGTCGAGCACGTACTCCCATACCGGGTCGCGGGGCGATGCATGGAAGAGCGCCACGTCCCCGTCGGTGTCGAGCGGTTCGAGAGCCGCAAGGCGATCGAGCGCATTGCGGTCAAGTTGGGTACGGGTCCATTCGATGGCGGTACGTGCCCACGGCGAGAACACATTCATGGTGACCCGTCCGGCCGCGGCCAGATCGTGGTTGCCCGCGATGCATCGCTCTGAGACGTGCACGCACGCCCGCAGGCACTCGTTGGGGTGCGCGCCGTAGCCGACCATGTCACCGAGGCACCAGGTGCGGGTGACGCCGGCCTGGCGCTGCGCACGGCGCACGGCTTCGAGCGCGTGCCGGTTACCGTGCACGTCGCTGATGATGGCAATGCGGCCACCAATGTCGGGAGTCGCCGAGTCGGTCACGCGGCACCTACGATATCCCTGTGAGCCGCCTCATCCAGTTCGTCGTCGTCGGGCGACTCCGCGCTCCCCTCGACGCCGGTGGCCAGGAGTTTGAGCAGCGCATCGCTCGGATGGCCGATCTCAAGATCGATGAGGTGTCCGCCGAGGCCGTGCAGCAGGGCGATTTGCAGGTATTCCGCAAGGAGGGGGAGCGCATGCGGGCCCGGATCGCTCAGGGGTCGTATGTGGTGGCTCTGGACGTGCGCGGCAAGGCTCCGGCCAGCAGCGAGGCGCTCGCGGCATGGATGGGGCGCCGGTTGGAGGATGTGAAGCCCACCACGTTTCTCATCGGGGGCGCCATCGGCCTCGACCCGGCGCTCTGCACCGAGGCCCATGAGCGCATGTCGCTTGGGCCGCTGACGCTTCCCCATCAATTGGCGCGCGTGGTGCTGGCCGAGCAGGTGTACCGCGCGCTCGCCGATCTTGCGGGGCATCCATACCCACGCGCGGGCGGGGGCCGCTAGCATCGCGCGCCGTGCCTACCGATAGCCCAATCACACCGCTCTCGCAGGCGTTGGCCCGTGAGGCATCGGTGGTGACCGGAGGTGCCCCCGCCAGCGCCAGCCTCGACCCTCCCCGCGATGCCGGCTTTGGCGACCTCGCGACCAACGTGGCCATGACCCTCGCGAAGGCCACCCGGCGAAGCCCACGCGATATCGCCGACGAGCTTGTGGGCCGCATCACGGCCGATCCTGAACTCGGAGCCCTCGTGGAATCGGCCGAGGTCGCCGGGCCGGGATTCATCAACCTCACCCTGAGCCCGAGGTGGTTCGCCGGCGCCGCGCACGCGATCGTCGCGGCGGGGGATGCCTACGGCCGGGGCCAGGCCAGTC
>SYFI01000123.1 GCA_005800465.1 Actinomycetota bacterium
ACATTGCTCTCGTTGATGTCTGCGTGAAAGCAGAACTTGTCGTACAGATATTCCACGGCGCTGGTGAGCTTGAGCTCAATCAGGCGCAGTTGGGCGGCAGTCAGCGGCGTGTTCCAGTTTTCCACCGCAATGCCGCTGGATTGGTGGAGGATTAGCGCAGCGCGCCCGTCTGCCAGCTGTTGCCAGCCATGGCAATGCACGATGCCCGAACCGATGCCGGTTCCAAGGGTGAGCAACACAACCAAGCCCCGAACCCCGTGGGCAGCCCCGTAGCGGGCCTCGGCCACGCCGGCTGCGTCAGCATCATTGATCACCCGCACCGGTGCGCCGAGGCCCGCTGCGAAAAAGTCCTCGGCGCGGGCACCGACCCATGCCGGGTCGATGTTGGAGGCGAGGGTGGTGACACCGTCAACGATCGGCGACGGGAACCCGATACCGATCGGGCCATCGTGCTTCAGGTCGGCGATGAGGCCCGCGGTTGCAGCAACCACCGAGTCCGGTGTCGCGGGCTGCGGTGTCTCCACCCGCACCCGCTCTGTTGTGAACTCGCCGGTGGCCAGATCGACAATTGCCGCCTTGATCCCGCTGCCACCAACGTCGATTCCGAGTGAAAGGGTCATCGGGTCGTGGCCACCTGGGGTTCGCTGAGCATTTCCATGAGGTTGGGAGGGAGCACCCGCGCAGCGCCATCTGGTCCCATGCTTCCCGGAAAGTATGGCTCCACGGGCGGTGGGTCGTCGAGGAGCGGCTGCACCACACGCCAGGCGTCTTCCACGAGATCTCCGCGGGCAAACAGACGATGCTCGCCAATGATGGCATCCCCCATCAGTCGCTCGTAGGCGGCAGGCCCGGCCTCGCCCAGCTGCTTGCCGTACTGCACCGACAGATCGACCGTCTCGGTGAGTACCTGATCGCCGGGCTGCTTCACCTGCATGCTCAACTGAATGAGATCGTCGGGCTTCATACGAAACCGCATGCGATTGGGCTCGATCATGCCGTGGGCCTCCTCAAACAGTTGACGAGGGGGCAGCACATACTCAACAACCGCCTCGGTGACCGTGCGCCCCAGCGCCTTGCCTGCACGAATGGTGAACGGAACGCCCGCCCAGCGCCAGGTGTCGATCTCAAAGCGCAGCGCGCAGTAGGTCTCAACGTCGCTCTCGGGGTCTACTCCGGGCTCGCCCCTGTAACCCTCAAACTGACCACGCACGAGGTTTTCGGGTAGGAGTGGCTTAATGGAGCGAAGCACCTTCACCTTCTCGTCCGAGATGCACTGGGCATCCATCGACACCGGAGGCTCCATGGCAAGCATGCAGACAAGCTGCAGCAAGTGGTTCTGCACGACGTCGCGCAGACATCCGACAGTCTCGTAGAACGACCCGCGGCCCTCGACGCCGAATGACTCAGACATTTCGATATGCACCCGACGCACGTAGCGGCGGTTCCAGATGGGCTCGAGCATCGAGTTGCCGAACCGCGCAACGAGGATGTTCTGCACCTGCTCGTAGCCCAGGAAGTGATCGATGCGGAATATCTGATCCTCGCGCAGCTCGGTGGCCAGTCCACGGTTGAGTTCCTGCGCCGACTCCAGATCACGGCCGAGCGGCTTCTCCACCACTACGCGCGCGTTCTCTGTGAGGTCGTGATGTGAAAGCGCCGCGACGACCTCGCCGAACAGCCCCGGAGGGATAGCCAGATAGAAAACGGGCAAACGTATGTCGTGCATGGTCTC
Source organism: Actinomycetota bacterium (assembly GCA_005800465.1). Classification (GTDB taxonomy): domain Bacteria; phylum Actinomycetota; class Thermoleophilia; order Miltoncostaeales; family Miltoncostaeaceae; genus SYFI01. The sequence goes on from SYFI01000123.1 coordinate 1,733, forward strand.
AGCGAGGTGGGTGAACGACATCGGGTCGTTGTAGTCGCCGTGCACGTATCGCACGCACTTGAGCAGCGTCTTGGCCGCCTCGTCGTCGTCCGGCACCCCGGCATCGGTAAGGGAGGCGCGGATGCGGTCCTGCAGCCTCTTCAGGCTCCACCCCGTACGGGCGATGCCGATGATGGGAATATCCAGCTTGCCCCGCTCCTGGAGCGCGTGCAACGCCGGATAGAGCTTTTTGTAGGCAAGGTCGCCGGTGGCACCGAACAGCACGACACAATCGGCTTTCGCGCTCATTCCGAGTGCTCCAGGTGTCCGCCGATGCCCAGGCGCATGGCCGCAAGCACCTTGTTTGCGTACTCGTCGTTGTCACGGCTCGCAAAGCGCGAGAACAGCGCGCTGGCAAGAACCGGGGCAGGTACGCCTGTATCGACCGCCGCCTGCAGGGTCCAGCGACCCTCACCCGAGTCCGACACGCGACCCTCGAACTTGTCGAGACCGGGGTCGCGCAGGTACTCCTCTGCCGTGAGATCGAGAAGCCACGACCCCACCACGCTGCCCCGGCGCCACAACTCGGTGACCGACGCGACGTCGATGTCGTACTTGTAATGGTCAGGATCGCTGAGAGGAGCCGTCTCGGCATCGGCGGTGCGCTCGCGCGCACCCTCGTTGGCATGGTGGAGGATGTTGAGCCCCTCGGCGAATGCGGCCATCATTCCGTACTCAATGCCGGTGTGCACCATCTTGACGAAGTGCCCGGCGCCCACGGGTCCGCAATGCAGCCAGCCGTTCTCGGCGGGGGTGGGCGGCCCCTCACGTCCTGGCGTGCGCGGCGCGGTGGCCACCCCCGGGGCGAGGGTCTCAAGGATGGGAGTGAGCGTGGTGATGGCCTCGTCGGTACCGCCCACCATGAGGCAGTAGCCGCGCTCGAGGCCCCACACCCCACCGCTCACTCCGGCATCCACGTAGTGAATGCCCTTGGCCTCCAGCACCCGTGAGCGGGCGATGTCATCGGGGTAGTGGCTGTTACCGCCGTCCACCACCACATCGCCGGGCTCCAGGTGCTCGGCCATTTCCATGATTGCGGCTGTGGTGACGGCGGCGGGGAGCATGAACCACACAACTCGCGGACCGTCGAGCTGCGCGACCAGCGTGGCCGAGTCGGATGCCGTCCCCCCGCCCTTGCCGCCCAGCGCACTGACTGCTGCTGCGTCGCAGTCGTAGCCCACCACCTCGTGGCCAGCGTTCATCAGGCGCACGCTCATATTCGCGCCCATCCTGCCGAGTCCCGCCATCCCGATACGCACCACGAGCCTCCAAGGGGTATTTGTGCGGCGTCCGGACACGGCCGCGCAAGATGTAGACTACGCTCCGAGCCCTGATGGAACAGATCATTGGTGACAATGCAACTGTCGCCGCGCATGCTGCCGCCCGGCACATCGGGGAGGCGCTTCGCAGCGCGCTGGATGCCAGAGAACGGGCATCGCTGGCGGTCTCAGGCGGAACCAGCCCGTGGATCATGCTCGCCGAACTCGGCACCGAGGATCTCGATTGGGCATCCGTGGACATTCTGCAGGTGGATGAGCGCATGGCCCCCGATGGCGATGACCTGCGCAACCTCACTCATCTCGAGCGCTCGCTGGCCGGGACGCGCGCGGTCGCCGCACACCTGCACCCCATGGCATGCGGTGGCACCGACGCCGACGTGGCGGCAGCCGCCTATCTGCCGGTGCTCGCCGCGCTGAATGGACCGATTGACGTCGTACACCTGGGCCTTGGTGAGGACGGCCACACGGCCTCACTGGCTCCCGGAGACCCAGTGCTCAACGTGACGGACGTGCCGGTGGCAGCAACTGCCCGCCCCTTCAACGGCACCCGCCGGGTGACCCTCACCTATCCGTGCATCAATTCGGCCCGGGGGGTGGTGTGGCTTCTCACCGGCGCGGGCAAGGTGCCGATGGTGGCGCGCCTTGACGCCGGTGACCGGTCAATCCCGGCCGGACGTATCGAGCAGGAGAATGCCGTGATGGTGCTCGACCGTGCTGCCGCCGGTTCCGCCTAAGCGGCCGCCCCGCCCGGAGGCCATGGCTGCACAGCTGCGGCGAGTACGCGCTCACGCCGGCCGGCCTGCTTCGTTGCCACGACGGCATGCGACCCGTCCAGCCCGATCAACTCCCCGAAGTGCCACGACCCGCGGGATGACCAGCGCACCGTCTCGCCAGGCACGAGATCGGGATAGGACAAGGTGAGCTGAGCCTGCGCGATGGGTTGGTGGCTGCTCATGGGGTCTCCTCGTCGAGTGGCTCGGTTGCCGATTCGCCAGTCAGGACCATGAGGCCTGCACCGCAAAGAGGGGAGAGTCGCTGGTAGGATCGAACGATGGTCACCACAGGGGGCCGCAAATCCTCTCCTCAATCACGACAAGGGGTTACCGCATGAACAAGAGCGAGTTCGCGAAAGAGCTTGGTGCGCGTGCCGGCTTGACCGGCGTGCAGGCACAGAAGGTCACCGACGAATTCCTGGCGCTGCTGACCGAGGCCATCGCCAAGGGCGAGCGCGTTGCATTCCTCGGCTTCGGTTCCTTCTCCACTTCGGAGCGCGCCGCTCGTGTTGGCGTCAACCCGCGCAACCCCAGCCAGAAGGTGAAGATCCCAGCACGCAAGGCTGTGCGCTTCACCCCGGGCGCCCCGCTCAAGGCTGCTGCCAACTCGGGCAAGGTCGCTAAGAAAAAGGCCGCCACGACTGCCAAGAAGGCCACGACCACGGCCAAGAAGGCTCCGACCGCGGTGAAGAAGGACATCAAGAAGGCCACCACGGCCGTCAAGAAGGACGTCAAGAAGGCCACCACGGCCGTCAAGAAGGACGTCAAGAAGGCCACCACGGCCGTCAAGAAGGTCGTCCGGAAGCCCGCAGCAAAGAAGAAGTAGCTCCGACGTCGTGTGCCCCGGTGGGTGGGACCATGTCCTGCCCACCGGTGCGGCGCGCGCTCCGCGGGGGCCGAGGCCCCCGGTGCATCGGCCGTCTGAAGGCGGCACCGGCCGGATCCGGCGCATGCCTCGCACTCCGGCACCTCACCGCGCACATGCGCAAGGCAGTACTCCACCCGTGCGGTCACCACGTCGGCCATAAGCGGGTGCACTCCGAATGGTGCGGCCACCAGGTACGCCACGCCCGGATGGCGTGACGCGGCGGCGGCGGCGAGCTCGGGAATGTCCTGATTCCAGTGCTTGCCGGGCAGAAGGAAGTATGGCTGGATGACCACTGTGGTGGCGCCCCGGGTCACGCAGGCCTCGAACGCCGTGGCGATTGAGGGCTCGGCCAGCTCCATGTGCGCCGGCTCGACGATGTCGTAGCCGAGGGTGTCCGTGATGGGGCCGCGGGTGAGGTCCTCGAGCATCACGTTGCTCTCCGTGCGGCGACTGCCGTGGTCAACCACGATCACGCCAACGCGTTCTTCGGTTCGGGAATCAGGCATTGCCGGATCCTAGATCGGACCGCATCGAGCCGTCGCCCGAACCGTCACCCAACGCCGTCGATCACCAGCATCGCGTCACCGTTGCGGATGAACTCGTAGGGAACGTGGCGAACTTCCGTGGCATGCCCGCGCGCCGAAAGGGCCCGGCGCAGATCCTCCAGGCCAGACCAGGGACGGGTTGTGGTGTCCACGAGAGGGAACATGCGCACCTCGCCCGACGCGACCCGCGCCAGTTCGAGCACCCCATCCAGATGCGCCTGCGTGTCGAAGTGGTCGGGGTAGACGAACAGCAGATGCGATGAGAGCACCACGTCGAATGCAGTGTCACCGAAGGGCAGGTGCGGCAGCGCCCCCATCACATATCGGTCGGGGTTGGCAATCCGATCCCGGTCGAACGCATCGACCGCCGCCATCCGTCGGGAGAGGTGATCGTCAAGATCGCGGAAGAACCCCCATACGTAGGTATCCGGGGTATCGGCCACGTACTGGTTGCCGAAGGCCGTATCCCGACGGGCCCGGGCCACCAACTCCCCATGGGACGTCATACCCGTGTACACCCGGTCGCACGCGGTGACCTCACACCCGATGGCGCGGGCACCCGCAGCGAATCCGCTTGCACCGGCCGGACAGTCGAGCGCAGTGGCCGTACTGAGGTCGCCGGGCCGCAGATTGAACATGGCGAGGTACTCATCGAACGGGCGGGCCGTCACGATGATGTCGCCGAGGCCCCGGTATTCGTGTGTGCTCATGCCTCCGCGGGCCCGGTGCGATCCAGCCGCACGACCCGGGCCGAGCCGATACCGGCATAGCGCTCGGGCATACACGTGAGCACGATCACCTGGCACGTGCGCCCCGCCTCGGCCAGCGCTGCACCAAGGCCCTCTAGGCGCCCTGCGTCGGAGTACCCCAGCGCATCGTCAATGATGACCGGTGCACCACCATCGGCGGCGACAGCCACCAGTGATGCAGCGGCCAGGCGACCGATGAGCGCCATCTGCTCGCGGGCGCCACCAGAGAGAGCATCAACGGGCACGGTCACGCCCTCGCGCGTGCGGCTGACCACCTGCAGGGTCGTGTGGTCAACCTCCATCTCGGTCCCCGCACCGAATACCAACCGGCCAAACCGCTCAACCGCATCGCGAAACGGCGCCACGTATGCGCGCTGCGCGATGTCGCGGTGGCGGGCCATGGTTGCGTACAGCAGATCAACGGCTGTAGCGCGCCGCTCGGCCCGGTCGCGTTCAGCTTCCGCATTCTCAGCCGCCTCCCGGGCTCGGGCAACGCGGTCCGCAAGGCCCTCATCTCCTTGCTGGGAGATCTCACCCTTCATTCTCGCGGCAAGGAGTTTGATGTCATTCCGCTCCCGCAGCAGCCGATCAAGAGCGTCACGGGAATTCGCCAGCCGCAGCCTGAGGGACTCCGGATCCGCGTCGCCAAGTGCCGCCTCTTCGGCGTGAAGCGCTGCGCGCGCAGCGTCGGCCGCAGCAACGGCTTCGGAAGCGACAGCATTCACCTGCAGGTCCGACTGCGCGGCGCGAGCGATCTGCAGATCGGTTCCTGCGTCGCCGAGGCGCAGGGCCACCGCCCCGAGCTGCCCCTTGCGCTCTGATGCCTGCGCCTCGAGACCGGTCACGGCCGAATCGGCCTGAGTGTGTGCGTCCCGTGCGGCATCTTCGTCGCGACGGGCGGAGTCCCGAGCGTCCTCGGTAGCCCCGCGAACGATATTGGCGGCGTCGGCATCGGCGGGGATCGGTGGGGCCGCTCCGCGACCGCTGGCGTACGCAGCCACCCGGGCCTCCGCGCGCACAATCTTGTCGTCCATCTCCTCGAGGGTCAGATCATTGAGCGCCCATCCCCGGGATTCGCGTGCCGCTTTCACGGTGGCCTCGGCGTCAAGTCGCCGCCGGTCCAGATCGCGCGCCGCGGTCTCTCCGTCAGCCGGTGACACCCCCGCCTGCACGAGCAGGGCATCGAGGTGTGCGCGAGCCTGCAGAGCCGCGGCCACAACGTCACCATGCCCCTCGATCACAATCCGGGCAATCCCCGTGATGACCAGATCGTCGCCGGCTCCCACCGGGAGCGCCAACGTCTCACCCGCCGCGATCGATCGGGGTACTCCGCCCACCTCGAGGTGCTGAGCCGTCTCCGCAGTGATCTGCAGCGCCGCACCCGCGGCATCGCGCCTGCCCCGTGCACCTGCCTCATCAACAACAGCGGTCTCAATGCGCGCCAATAGTGCGGCGTCAAGCGCACAGCCCGCGAGGAATGCCTCCTCATCGGCGATGGTCTTCTCGGCATCGCGAATGAGACCGCGGCGCGTGCGCAGCGATCCGAGATCGAAGAGATCGCGAAGGTGCTGGGCGTCAGCTGCCGCGACGTCGAAGGCGCGCTCGGCGTCCGCCCGGGAGCTCAGGGCGGCCGCAAGACGGGCGGATGCCTCGGTGCGCACGGCGAGTGCAGCGTCCAGCCGCGCGGCAGCCCGCACGCCCTCCGCCGTGATCACGCCCACCTCGGTCTCGGCCGCCGCGACGGCCGCGATGGCGGCCGTGCGGGCGTTGGCGACTGCGGTGGCGTCCCGTGCGGGTACCATGGCTTTCTCTGCTGCCATGCGGAGGTCGTGTAGTGCCGACTCCCGTGCCGATACCGTCTGCACCTCAGCCTGAAGACGCGTCACCGTGTTGCGCAGGTCCGGCTCCTGTTCCGCATTGCGAGCCAATTCCCCGTCGAGGCGCCGGAACTCTTCAACGCGTCCCTCGAGTGCACGCAGGGATTCCTCGGCGTCATCCAGTGTGAGTTGGGTCGCTGCCGCGGCCTCACGCAGATCCTTGCGCGCCTTGTTCGGCTCCCCAGTCGGGGTACTCCAAATCTGGCGCTCACGGTCAATCGCGTCGATGAGCGCTCCACCGGGCTCAGCGGAATCGCCTCCCGAACCCGCTGCAGCATCGAGCGCGTGCATGAGCGAGTCACTGCCGGCGAGGTCGGCCTGACCGAGGGGAACGCCTTGCTGGTGCCGGAGCGCGGCGAAGAGGTCCGCATCCATGGTCTCAGCGATGATCGCCGTCACACGATCATGAGCGGCCCGGCCCTGCAGTTGCTCGCGGGCCGGTGACTCAATGAGCAGTTCTGTCCCGGCGCCCCGCACCCACCGCTTGGAGTAGGTGAGGCGATAGTGGCCGCACTCGATATCGGCCTCCACCCACGGCCCCACATCTCTCCCCACCGGCTGGGCGGCCTTGACCCGCGACTTCGATGACGAATCGGGGTCGGCGATGAGCATGTCGAGGGCGTCAGCAAGGCTGGACTTGCCCACCTCGTTGGGCCCCTGGACGATGGTGACGCCATCGGTAGCGAACTCAACATCGACCTCCACGACCCCCCGGAAGTCGCGCAGCGAGATGCGATGGATCTTCATGCGGCGTTCCGTGCGAGGCGGTAGAGCAGGCGCAAGGAGTCCCGGGCGGCATCCTGCTGAGGTCCCTCATCGGCGGCAAGCGCCGCAACCTCGGCGGCGGCGTCGTACGCGTAGCCCTTAAGGCCGAGATTGTGCAGGTCACCTTCCTCGATAAACATCACCAGGTCGCTGCCCCGCTCCGACACGGTGAGACTAGCCAGCACGTCCTGATGATCATCGAGCACCGCCTGCAGGCGTGCGTCCTCACCGACACCAAGGGCCCCCACCAGATCAAGCCGCACAATGGTGCGCGTCTTGTCGGGGATGGCCTTGAGGGAGGCGTCGAGGGCCTCCACATCGTCGAGCGACTCCAGCCGCACGCTGCTGCGCACAAAGGTCCATGCACCCACGCGGTGGGCCTGTACCTGCACCTCAGCGCCCTCAATACGCACCACGAGTGCCTGCCCGGGGTCCACCTCGCCGTAATCAGTGGCCACCGACGTGCCCGAATAGCGCACGCGCTGATCACCACCAACTTCGGTGGCCGAATGACGGTCGCCAAGGGCAACGTAGGTCAGGAGCCCGCCGTCGAGCGCATCACGAAGGCCCTCCATGGAAATGACTGAGGCGTCGTGCGCATCGGGGGAGAGCACGTCCACCACACCGTGGGCTAGGAGCACCCGGGTGGGGCCCTCCGCGAGATCCACGATGGCCCGTTCCGCCGGGTCATGGCCGGGGTTCTTCGCATGCCACGGGGCACCAACGAGCTCGATCCCGCCGACAGTCACTGGCTCGGCCGAATCGATGACCCGCACGTTCGGTGGACACCGGACGGTGAAGGCCGACGACCGGTACACCGACGCCGCATCAAGGGGATCGTGATTGCCCGGCAGGATGAAGACCGGCACCGTGAATGCCCCGAGCGCATCGACCGCGCGGGCAACCACCTGACGATCCACGTGATTTGAGTCGAAGAGGTCGCCGCAGGCCACCACGAACTCAGCGCCCTCTGAACCGGCCAGGCGGGCGATCTCGCGCACGGCGTCGATGCGGGCCTCGGAATAGCGCGCCTGAGCGTCCGGCGAGAGATATCGCCGGGTCATTCCCAGGTGCCAGTCGGCGGTGTGGATGAAGGTGGTCATGGTGTCGCCCCGCATCGCGAAGGAAAGGTCACGCTAGGCCCCCACCCGGACGGCTTAGCGCGACCGAAGCCCCGCCCGCATGGCATCGAGCGGCGGCTCCACGCCGGTCCATTGGCGAAATGCCGCGGCGCCCTGGTGAAGCAGCATCCCCGCCCCGTCAACAACCAGTGCGCCCTGCAGAGCGGCGGCAACAAGCCACGGAGTGGGCTCCGAGCGGTACACAAGGTCGTACGCCACCGTGGACGCCCCGAGTGAGTCGAGCGGCAGCTCGGCAGGAATCACATCGCTGCCCATGCCGAGGCTCGTCGTGTTGACGACCAGCGCTGCCGATGCCGCGGCATCCTCCATATCCCGCCGGGTAAATGGAACGACCTCGCCGAGCGCGGCGGCCTTCTCTTCCGTTCGATTGGCCACCCGCAGGTGGGCCCCGCGCCCCCGCAGTGCGAACGCGACAGCCCTGGCGGCGCCACCCGCTCCGATCATGAGCACCTCGGCCCCGTCAAGATCGAGTGGCGCGGCTTCGTCGAGCGCCCGCAGAAATCCCTCGGCGTCAGTGTTGTCTCCGGTCATCCCGCCGTCGCCATCTGGGATGAGCGTGTTGGCCGCGCCGATGGCCTCCACGGCCAGACTGACCGATGAGCAGCAGTCGATGACCGCCTGCTTGTGCGGGATGGTCACGTTAAGGCCGGAGCAGCCCGCTGCGAAGAGGCCGCGCACAGCATCCGCGACCCGATCTGGGTGAATGGGGAATGTCAGGTACGCCCAGTCGAGATCCAGCGCACGGACCGCGGCGTTGTGCATGGAGGGCGACAGCGAGTGGTTCACCGGCCAGCCGATCACCCCCACGAACCGCGTGCTCGATGTGGGCCATGGTGATTGCATGCTCACCCGTTCGCCTTCGCCTTCGCGATCGCCTGCTGGAACTCCACGTCGGTCTTCGAGTAGAAGACCTTTCCGCTCGTGCTGGCTACGAAGTACAGGTACGGCGAGCGCACCGGATTGGCGGCGGCATTGATGGCGCCGAGCCCCGGATTGCAGATGGGGCCAGGAGGCAACCCGTGGTAGCGACGTGTGTTGTAGGGAGAGGCCATGTTCAGGTCGGTCCTCGTCAGCTCCTTCGACCACGACCCGAGCGCGTAATGCACCGTGACGTCGCTGTCGATGCGCATGCCCAGTTTGAGCCGGTTGTAGAAGACTCCCGCGATGATGCGGCGGTCGCGTTGGTTACTGGCCTCGCGCTCGACGATGGACGCCATGATGAGCACGTCATACCTGGTGAGGTTGTGCTTCTTCGCGTAGGCGTAGTTGATGTCGGCCGTACGCTGGGCATACGTGCGCAGTTGGTAATTGACGAGGTCGCTGACGGGCTTCTTCGGATCCACCGGGTAGGTGGCCGGAAAGAGAAAGCCCTCGAGCGACGTGGGCTTTTTGGTACCCGCGAGGATCTGCCCCACCTTCGACGGGCCGGTGGCCGCGATGTACTGCGCGGCCGGGATACCAGTCTTCGCCTGCACCACGTCTGCCATCTCGGTGCGCCTGAGTCCTTCAACCAGCAGCACGTCGGTCGTCGTGGGAGCGGTGGCCACCGGCGCATCCCTGCCGCCCCGGGTGAGGGCTACCACCGCGATGACGGCGATGATG
>SYFI01000124.1 GCA_005800465.1 Actinomycetota bacterium
GCAACCTCGACTCCACAAGCGGCCACGAGATCCTCGACCTGCTGCGCCGTGCGGTGGATCAGGGCGGCCGTACCGTGATCATGGTGACGCACGATCCGCGCGCGGCGGTCATCGCCGACCGGGTGCTTATGCTCTCAGATGGCCGTGTGGTCATGGATCGCCCCGGTATGACCGCTGATGAGATCTACGACGCCGTGCGCACGCTCGACTCCCCGTGATCCGATTCATCCTCGCCGGTCTGCGCCAGCGCAAGCTACGCGCTGGGCTCACCGCCACCGCCATCCTGCTTGGCGTCGCCATGGTCACGGGCACCCTGGTGCTCACCAGCCAGATCACCCGCGCATTCGATGAGATCTTCCAGTCGGCCAATCAGGGTGTGGACGTGCGGGTCACCCCGCGCATAGATTTCGAGAGCCGGTTCGGGTCCATTCCCACGTTGTCCGAGTCGTTCGTGGCAAAGGTGAAGGGCATTGAGGGCGTGGCCGCCGCCGCTCCCGAGATCGCCGCGCTTGGATCGCCTGTCATCAACGGCGAGTACGTGCAGGCCACCGGCGCCCCGTCATTCGTGTTCGCACTCGAGCCGCCTCCATTTCAGGCCACCACGCTGGCGAGCGGCCGCTATCCCCAGGTATCCGGTGAGGTGGCGGTCAACCAGGGGCTCGCCGATTCGCGCGGTGTCGGTATTGGGTCGCGTATGGGCATCGCCACGCCCAAGGGAGTGCGACCGGTCACCATCACCGGGCTTGTCACCTTCGCCAACATCAGTTCAATCGGTGGCGCCACCATCACCATCGCCCCCATCGCCGACGTGCAGCGCTGGTACCAGATGGAGGGCAGGATCAACTCCATTGCGGTGTCGGCAAAGCCCGGGGTCTCGCCCACTGAGCTGGCACGGTCACTTGCGGCTGGCCTGCCACGCACACTTGATGTGGCCACGGGTCAGCAGGACGCCGCCAAGCAGGCCAAGCGCACCACCGATGCCATCAACAACTTCTTGCGTCCGGCGCTACTGGCGTTCGGATTCATCGCCCTGTTCGTGGGCGCCTTCATCATCTTCAACACCTTCTCCATCACGGTGGCCCAGCGCCTGCGCGAGCTCGGTCTGCTTCGCACCATCGGGGCGAGCCGCCGACAGGTGATGTGGTCGGTGGTAGGCGAGGCCCTGGTGATCGGGCTTGTTGCGGGCATCGTCGGGTTGGCCGCCGGCTACGGGTTCGCATGGCTTCTGGTGAAGGTTTTCGATGCATTCCTGCCGGGCGGTATCCCTGTGGCGGCGGCGCAGTTGTCGCCGGGCATTGCGCTCACCGCGTTGCTGGTGGGTGTGGGAGTGACCGTGGTGGCGGCGCTCATCCCCGCCTTCCGTGCCAGTCGTGTGCCACCCATCGCCGCGCTGCGCGAGGGGGCCGAGATCCCACCCTCGCGTATTTCGCGCTTCACGCCCATCATTGCCGGCGTGCTGGCCGCCGCCGGCGTTGCGCTCATCGTGAGCGGGCTCACGAGCGACGGCGACGCAACCGACCGCCTTCTCATTATGGCCCTCGGGTCATTTCTGGTGTTCGCCGCCATCGGTGCGCTCAGCCGCTTCGCCGTGCCATTTCTGGCGCGTGTCATCGGGTGGCCGCTCGAGCGCCTGCCCGGTGCATCGGGTGGCTTGGCGCGGCGTAACGCCACGCGTAATCCTGCGCGCACCGCCGCCACGGCCGCCGCGCTGATGATCGGCATTGGGCTGGTGGCATTCGTCGCCGTGTTCGCTCAGGGCCTCAAGGCGTCATTCACCGATGCAATCGACAACACGCTGCGGGGCGATCTGATCGTGACCGGCCGGAGCTTCACGCCCATCCCAGCGGGTACCGTCACTGCGACCGCCAGCACGCCGGGCGTACGCGACGTGGTGGCCGCGGTGACTGATCGGGCGAAGGTTGACGGTGCCGGCAAGGCGATTGTCTATGGGCTTGACCCTGGAGCGGCCGAACGGTCGCTGGGCCTGCAGTGGGTGCAGGGATCATCGGCGCTGCTCGGACAACTGAACAGCGGCACCGCGGTGGTGGAGTCGCAATATGCGAAGAGCGGCAACCTCGCGGTGGGCGACATCATCTACGCGGCGTCATCCACGGGGAAGCGGTCGCAGTTCCGCGTGACGGGTATCTACAAGGACCCCGACATCTTCAATCAGGGGTTCATCGTCGGGCAGCTGCCATTCCAGCGCGCATTTGCGGCGCGCGATCCCATCTTCCTGCTGGCCACCGTTGATCCCGGGCGCGACCCGGTGGCAGTAAAGGACGCCGTAGCCCGTTCGCTCAAGCCGTATCCGGTGGCCCAGGTGCGCACCAATGCCGAGTACCGCGATGAGATCAGCAAGCAGGTGGATTCGATCCTCTACCTGCTGTATGTCCTGCTGGCCATGAGCGTGGTCATCTCGCTGTTCGGCATCGTCAACACGCTGGTGCTGTCGATCACTGAGCGCATACGCGAGATCGGCATGCTGCGCGCCATCGGTCTCACCCGGTCGCAGTTGCGCCGCATGGTGCGCTACGAGAGCGTCATCACATCGGGTATCGGCGGGGTTATTGGAATCGTGCTGGGTGTCGCACTGGCCTGGGTGTTCTGCCTGGGGCTGGCCGATCAGGGAATCGTTTTCCGGGTGCCATGGCTGCAACTCGTGGTGTTCTTCGTGGTGTCCATTGGTGCCGGGGTGCTGGCTGCCGTCTTGCCCGCGCGCCGTGCCGCACGCCTCGATCCGCTGGATGCCCTGCATTATGAGTAGGGCACGCCGGGCCGCGGCGTTGGCGCTGATTGCGCTCACCATCACGGCGGCTGGATGCTCGCGCAAGTCTGATGCTGCGGCGCCATCCAGCAGCGAGGCATCGGCGCGCATCGTGGCGACCGCCGGCTTCGGGGCCACGCCCCTGTTGGATGCCCCGGTATCGGCGGGCAGCTCGGTGATTGACGGCCTGCGGTCGGTCACTGCCGTGGAAACCGCGTACGGCGGCGGTTTCGTGGCGTCGATGCTGGGCCGTGGCACCCAGACGTCACCGCCCGCCGACTGGTTCTTCTACGTCAATGGCATCGAGTCACCCGTGGGTGCGGCCCAGGTCACGCTGAGAGATGGCGACGTCGCCTGGTGGGATCACCACGGCTGGTCGGGCGCCATGAGTATCCGCGGTGTGGTGGGGTCGTGGCCCGAGCCCTTTGTGCATCTGGCCCCGCGCGTGTCGTCCGACCCGCCACTGGCCGGCGCACTGCGCGCCGCCGGGGCCGTTGTTGTGACCGGCCCCTCCGTATTCCGTGTGCGAGTGGGGACCGATGCATCACTGGCTGCCCGGGACGCCACGTGGCGGAACATCGCCGGCGACCCGGGCAGCAATCACCTTGCCGGCGGTATTGCGGGCGGGCGCGTGGTGCTCATTCCTCCCGGAGGGGGAGCGCCGGTGCCGGTGGATGGGGCATCAGCGGTTGCGGTGCTGGTGCCGGTGAGTGCGACCCCTGATGATGGCGCGCTCCTGGCAATCGCGGGCCTCGATGCCGCCGCCGCCCGGGCCGCCGCCGTCACTATCGCGCGCGATCCGGCGGTGCTGGCCCAGCGGTTTGCCGTGGCCTTCGACGCCACCGGAACCTCGGTGCAAAGCGCCGGCAGGGAGGAGCCATGACGCCCGACGACGAGCGCTGGATGCGCCGCGCGCTGGACGAGGCCCGGTGCGCTCCCGACCATGGCGATGTGCCCGTGGGGTGCGTGGTGGTGTGCGATGGCGAGATAATCGCCAGCGGTCGCAACGAGCGTGAGCTCCGCCAGGATCCCACCGCGCATGCCGAGGTGCTCGCAATTCGTGATGCCGCCATCGCCCTTGGCGGGTGGCGTCTGGTGGGGGCCACGTTGTACGTCACACTTGAGCCATGCCCCATGTGCGCCGGGGCAATTCTTCAGGCACGACCGGAGCGCGTGGTGTGGGGAGCCCCTGAGCCGGTGTCGGGATCGGCCGGCAGCGTGATCGACCTGTTCCGCGATCCACGCCTGCCCACGCGTATTCCGGTTCTGCAGGGGGTTCTCGCCGCCGAGTCAGCAACTATGCTCCGCGCATTCTTCGCCGACCGCCGGGGCGGCTGACACGGAGGACCCAGCGCATACCGGCACGGCGGAGGCCGTTGCTAGCCTCCAGTCGTCCCCGACTTCTTGGAGTGAAAGCGTGAGAACACCTGTCGTTGGTCTTTTGACGGCCGCCGTAATTCTTGCCATTCCCGTGGCATCTGCAAGGGGCGCGGCTGCAGGTGTGCAGGATGACCGCCTGCCAGTGACCGCCCCAGCCGACCTTCAGGCGCGGGTGGACACGCTGAAGTCCACCGGTGCCAAGGTCACACGAGTCGATCTCTACTGGGGTGCCACGGCACCCGTACGCCCCGCGAACCCAACCGACCCCAACGACCCCGCGTACAACTGGCAGTGGGCGGACACCATCTTCAGCCAACTCCAGACCGCTGGCATCACGCCCATCGTCACCACGTGGAACGGCCCGGCCTGGGCCACTGGTGGCAAGTCCACCGGCCAGCCCACATGGAACGCCAACGGCCCGGTCAACGCCAAGGACTACGCCAATTTCATGCAGGCGGTGGCCACGCGCTACAACGGCAAGACCAACATCCCGGGCTTTGGACCGGTGATGGTGAAGAACTACGAAGTGTGGAACGAGCCCAACCTGCAGCTGTATATGCGGCCGCAGTACAAGGGCAAGACACCCCTGGCGGGCAAGAAGTACGCCCAGATGGTCAATCTCACCACGCCGGTGGTGCGGGCGGCCAACCCGCGTGCCATCGTCATCGCCGGGGTCACCGGGCCGAAGGGCAAGAGCGATTCCACAGGTCGCGGCACCATCGACTGGTATGCCGACCTGAAGAAGGCCGGCATGAAGAGGTACAACGTGATCTCCCAGCACATCTACCCGGCTGCGGCTCCCACCAGGAAGACGAATGCGATCCCGTCGTGGTCAACGTTCGACAAGGTCATTCAGGCGGTCAACAGACTGCCCGGTGGATCATCGAAGAAGATCTACGTCACTGAGTCGTCGTACACCACGGCGAAGACGCCCTATCGCACGGTGTCGGTGACGCCCAGCCAGCAGGCCACCTACCTGGAGCAGATCTGGACCCTGCCGGTGGTCAAGAACAGCCGCGTGCCACTGGTGATGTGGTTTCAGCTGCAGGACAACCCCAACTGGCCGGGTGGTCTGTTCCTCGACAGCGGTGGCAGCAAGCCGTCTCTGGCAGCGTTTAAGCGCGTTGTCGCCGCGCACCGGCCCACCGGATCGCTGGCTCCCTAGTGCACGCGTGACCTCACGGCGCCACCTCGCGCCGTGAGGTCACCAGCAGGGCCACACCGGACGCCACCACGGCGACCCCGATGAGCACCAGCCAACTCGAAGTGGGTATCGACCCTGTGCCGAGCACATTCGATGGCCGGTACCAATGCATTAGCGAGATGGGGCCGAATGGCTCCGCCAGGCTCCAGATCTGCGCCAGGTAGTCGATCGCGTAGAAGATGAGCGCGGTGCCCGCGCCCATGCTGATGGCCCGGGCACCGGTGCGCGAGAACGACGCGGCCAGCGCCGTGATGGTGCCGATGCCGCTGAACAGCAGGAACATGGTGAGCGCGGTGAGCGCCACCGACCCAAAGGGCACCGTGCCGAGGTCATCGATGGTTCCCACCGCGATGAATGCGCCGATGGAGCCGAGCACCGTGACGATGGCCAGTGAGATCTCCATAGCGATCAGCTCGGCCCCGATCCATGCGGTGCGCCGCAGCGGACGCGACAGCAGCAACTCGGCCACCCCGTGCTCGACATCGCGGGCTGATGCCGCACCCGCCGCGATTGCGGTGGTGGCCAGGAGCGCGAGCGTGATGGGGTGGATGAATCCGGAACCGAGATACCCCGCCGGGCTCGCCAGATCAGCCCCCTGCACGAATGCACGGATGGCTGGCGGCAGCGACTCCACCAGGCTGCGTATCTGGTTCTGGTCGACTGATGCATACGACAGTCCCACCAGAAAGAGGAACGTGCCAAGTGCAACGCCCAGCAGAAGGGTGCGGCGAAGCGACCGGCGCAGCGTGAGCCCGAGTATCACGCGCATCAGTCGGCGTCTCCCAGATAGAGCGCACGGAAGACATCCTCGAGGCGGGCAGCATTGATGGTGACGTCGCGCGGCGACAGCGCCCCGAGCCGGGTGAGGAGCAGTCCCGGGTCACCCGCGAGCGTGAAGTGGTGCACGTGCCCGTCCACGCGCAGGTCGGCGATGCCGTCCACGCGGTAGGTGGCTGGGTCCACATCCCCATCGAACAGCACTTCGACGGTACGCACACGGGCGCGACGGAGCTCGGCCACATCGCGTACAAGCAGCAGCCGGCCATCGCGCACCATGGCCACGCGGTCGCACAACTCATCTACTTCGCCCAGTACGTGACTTGAGAAGAACACTGTGCGTCCGGCACGCGCACGCTCCTCCAGCACTTCGAGGAGGCGCGCCTGCATGACCGGGTCGAGTCCTGATGTGGGCTCGTCGAGGATGATGACCGCGGGGTCGTGCTGCAGCGCTGCCACCAGACCCAGCTTCTGCCGCATGCCCGTGGAGTAGTCGCGGATGCGCTTGCCAAGCGTGTGTTCATTAAGGTCGAGTGCCGACAGCAGGTGGTCGCGCAGTACGGGCGGCCTCGGGTGCAGACGGGCCAGGGCGTCGAGCATGCGCCGGCCGGACACCCCGCGGATCAGTCCCAGATCACCAGGCACATAACCGGCATCGGTGAGCGCGACCATGCGATCGGTGGCCAGGTCGTGCCCGTTGATGGCCACGCTGCCGGTAGTGGGGGAGAGGATTCCAAGCGCAAGCCGGATGATGGTGGTCTTGCCCGCGCCGTTGGGGCCAAGAAACCCGATCCGCTCACCGTGGGCGATCTCGAGGTCGATGTCCTCGAGCGCCATTACGTCCGACCGGTACGACTTGCCGAGCCCTTGGGCATGGATGGCGGCGGTGCTGATCACTCCCGACAGGGTAGGCATGTCGCGACGCCAAGCCGGTGGTCATCCGTCCTTTTCTCGCGAGCGCGGATGAACATGAGGGGCCGGCCCCTCATTACGCGCCCGGCGATGAGGGCGAGCGTCGCCGACGGGTCGAGATCTACTATCGGAGCGCGCAGACCGGCGCCTGAGAGCAGCGAGGCACCGGTGGGGTAGCGTCCTCAGGTGATCTTGCCGTGGGACGTCCAGGAGCCCCCATGAACGTACGAGCCGTCCAGATGTGGTCAGTCCGAGGAGCCATCGCCATCGCGGCAATCGGCGGCGCCGTCGCTCTTTCGGGCCCTGCGCTCGCGCGACCGGCAGGGCTCAAGGTGCTGAGCACCGAGATGGGCAGTAACGACATTCTGGCGTGCCCGAACACCAATCCGATCTACGACAACCTCCCCGTGATGTTCAACTGGTTCATCCGCCCGGGGTCGGTGAGGCCCTCTGACTTTGAGATCGTGCGCGAGGATGGCTCGGTGGCCACTCCGGCGTGTGCCCTGATGTACCCCCCAACGAGCCGGATGAGCGTCAGACGATCAACCTGATCGGGAACTTCGACGAGGGCGCAGCCGACCCGGCCGTGAAGGTGCGTCCCGCGCAACTTCGCATCGTGGGTGCACTTGAGGGGCAGCCCATCGGCGCGACGCGGTGGCGCCCGGTGACCGGGCTCACGCCGCTCACCACCACCGACGTTGCCGACCCCCCGCCATCGTGGATGCGTGGATGCTCATGCCGCTGCTCGCCGACCTTTACGCGACCGATCCCAATCGCTGCACCGTTGGCACCGCGTTTGTGCGCATGATGTGGTCTAACGGCGTCAATGCCTACTCCAGCGACCCCAGCTCCCCGCCACTCGAGGTGGGGCGCAAAATGACGTTGGCCTACCGCGCCATCTTCCGCCTGTCATCTGGGCGCCGCCAATCCATCATTCCGATCGCGCTTGGCAACCTGCTCGATCACGCCACCAACGGGGTACCCAACCCGGCCCTGGACGACAACATGCACGACCTATGCCTTGCGTCGGTGCCGCAGGGTGCACGGCTCGTCGGCGTGAGCATCACGAGGCCCAACCTGGTGATGAAGCCGAGCAAGGTGGGCAATCGGGTTCAGACGTTCGTCGTCCGGTAGTCACCGGGCAGACTGATGGGCGGAACGCAGAGGGGGCCCAGCACGCTGAGCCCCCTCGATGTCTGTGCGCGAGGAGCGGAGCCGTCTGGCCGCGCTCCTGATTGGGGTCTGCCTAGTGCGACTCGATCACGCGGTCAACGAGGCCGTAGTCGGCAGCCTCCTGCGCGGTGAAGAAGCGGTCGCGCTCGGAGTCCTGGTGGATCTGCTCCTCGGTCTTGCCGGTGTGCTGGGCAAGGATCTGATCGAGGCGGGCACGCAGGTTGAGGGTCTCGCGTGCGTGGATCTCAATGTCAGTCGCCTGGCCGCTGAAACCCGACAGCACCTGATGGATGAGGATGCGGCTGTTGGGAAGCGCCATGCGCTTGCCCGGCGCGCCACCCGCGAGCAGCAGTGCACCCATGCTCATCGCGATACCGCAGCAGATGGTCTGCACGTCCGGCTTGATGAAGTGC
>SYFI01000125.1 GCA_005800465.1 Actinomycetota bacterium
ACATGCTGACCATGTGGGAAGCCCAGTTCGGCGAGTTCTCGAACGGTGCCCAGGTCATCATCGACCAGTTCATTTCCTCCGCCGAGTCGAAGTGGCAGACGCCCACCGACCTGGTCCTGCTGCTGCCCCACGGCTACGAGGGAAATGGGCCTGAGCACTCATCCGCTCGGCCAGAGCGGTTCCTGAGGTTGGCAGCCGAGGGCAATATGCGAATCGCCAACTGCTCGACGGCCGACAACTACTTCCATCTCCTTAGGCGCCAAGGCCTGCTCGATGAGATCCGACCGCTCGTGGTGTTCACCCCCAAGAGCCTGCTGCGTGCCAAGGCGGCCTCGTGCAGCCTGAATGACCTCACCAAGGGGCACTTCGAGCCGGTCATCGACGATCCGCGCGTGACCGACCGCGCGAAGGTGACCCGCCTGGTGCTGTGCACCGGCAAGATCTTCCACGAGATCAACGGCCATGCCGACCGCGGCACGCGCCCCGAGCTGGCCATCGGCCGTATTGAGCAGCTGTACCCGTTCCCCCGCGAAGAGCTGGTGGCTCTGTACGACAGCTACCCCAACCTCGAAACCGTGCAGTGGGTACAGGAAGAGCCGCGCCACATGGGCGCGTGGTCATTCATCACCCGCCGTGTCGAGCGCCTTCTGCCCATTGACCAGGTGGGATACGTCGGCCGCCCTGCCCGCGCGTCGGTGAGCGAGGGATACCCGCAGACACATCAGCTCGAGCAGCAGCGCGTTCTCGAAGACGCCCTCGCGGGCAGGGAGATGACCTTCAAATGAGTGATGGACCTCGCGTGGTCGTTCTTGGCGGAGGCCCCGGCGGCGACGTCGCCGCACTCCGTGCAGCCCAGATGGGTGCGCAGGTCACGCTGGTCGAGCGGGCGGAGCTCGGGGGCACCTGCCTCAACTGGGGCTGCATTCCCACCAAGGCCCTACTGGCCGCGGCCGACCTGCTGCGAAAGATCCGCGAGGCAAAGGACTTCGGGATCCTCGTGGGCGAGGTGGGCTACGACTTCGCAGCGATGATGGCCCGCAAGGAGGACATCGTCTCCACGATGCGCGGTGGCGTGCAGGGCGCATGCGAGCGCAAGGGCGTCTCCGTGCTGAAGGGCCAAGGCGTAATCGATGGTGACGCCGTAGTGGTCGATGGCACGCGGGTCGAGTACGACCACCTGGTGGTAGCCACGGGTACCGAGCCCGCCGGACT
This sequence comes from Actinomycetota bacterium, assembly GCA_005800465.1. Lineage (GTDB taxonomy): Bacteria > Actinomycetota > Thermoleophilia > Miltoncostaeales > Miltoncostaeaceae > SYFI01. The sequence continues at coordinate 1,213 of SYFI01000125.1, forward strand.
GCCCGGCATCGACATGGACCACCCCGCGGTGCTCACCAGTAACGACATTCTTGTAATGCCCGAGGTGCCCGAGACGCTGCTCATCCTGGGCGCAGGGGTCATCGGCTGCGAGTTCGCCAGCCTGTTCCAGCCGCTCGGCGTCAAGGTGACGATGGTTGAGATGCTGCCGCGGATTCTCGCCGGTATTGACAACCGCACCGCCAAGCAGTTCCAGAAGTACCTCGCGAAGGATGGCGCCGAGATCCACCTGGGTCGCCGCCTCGAGGAGGTCACGTCGTACTCCGACGCGGGTGTCACCGCCAAGCTGGACGACGGCACCGAGATCTCCGCCGAGAAGATGCTCATCTCAATCGGTCGCAAGCCCCAGACCCGCGATATCGGGCTGGAGGCGGCCGGCGTGGTGGTGAACGAGCGCGGTCACATTGAGGTTGACGAGTTCCTCCGTACGGCGAACCCGAAGGTGTGGGCTGTGGGTGACTGCGTCGGTGGAATGCAACTGGCGCACCTGGCATCTGCCGAGGGTGCCCGTGCCGCCGAGAACATCTTGGGCCCGCATCTGGTGGCGATGGACCGCACTGTGGTTCCCTCCTGCATCTATACGCACCCCGAGATCGCCACGGTGGGCCTGAACCGAGACACCGCCGAGGAGCAGGGCCTCAAGATCAAGGTGGGGCAGGCCCGCTTTGCCGGGTCGGGCAAGGCGCTCGGTGAGGGCGAGAGCGATGGGTTCGCCCAGCTCATCGCCGATGCCGAGACGGACCTGCTGCTCGGTGCCACCATCATGGGGGCACACGCCGTGGAGATGATCCACGAGGTGGGCGTGGCAATCAGCGACGGCTACACCATGCGCGACCTGGGCGAGATCATCCACGCCCATCCCACCATCAGCGAGATGGTGATGGATGCCGCCCAGCAGGGCGGGGGCGTGGCGCCCTACCTGTCGTAGGCCCCATGCGCGTCGTCCGGCCGGGTCCGCAGTCGGTGCCGGATGCTCTGGCCCTATCGTTGCGGATGCTCGCCGATGCAGAGTGCCCAGCGCTGGTGGTGCACCAGGTGACTCCCGCTGCGATCACCTGCGGACGGGCGCAGATGAAGACCGTGGACACTGATGCCATCGGTCGGTCGGGGCTGAAACTGGTGCCGCGCGCATCGGGTGGCGGCCCGGTGCTGTGGGATAACGATCTCATCGCCATCGACGTGATTCTCCCCCACGGTGACCCGCGCCTGCCTGACGATATTGTGGCCGCCTACCGCTGGGTTGGCGAGGCGGTGGCATCAGCACTCCAGGGCCTCGGCATCTCGGGCGCGCGATCCGTGCCACCCGACGAGGCGCGCGAATGGCCAGTGGGCGCCTCATCGGGCCTGTGCTTCGGCGGCCTCTCCCCCTGGGAGGTGGTGGTGGGCGACCGCAAGGTGCTCGGGCTCTCACAGGTGCGGAAGCAGGCGGGGGCCATCATTCAAGTGGGAGTGCTGATGCGCCTCAACGCCGTGCGCCTTCTGCAGGCGGTGGGTGCTCCGGAGGGCGCGGCAGATGACATGGCTGCCTGCACCGCCGGTGTGGCCGATCTGATCCCGGGTATTACGCCAGAGCACGTCACCGATCACCTACTCACCGAACTGAACCACCCAACGACATAGCCCGGATGCCCAGCTAGGTTCGGGCGTCAATCACTGGCACGTCGTACTTTCGAAGGGCGGCGTCAGGAGTGAGCAATACCAGCCCCTCGACCTGCGCCTGCGCAACAAGCAGGCGATCGAACGGGTCGCGGTGGTGCACGGGTAGCGCCCCAGCCACGTGCCCGTGCCGAGCAGACACCGGCAACTCCTCAAACAACCCCTGCTCCATCCACCACTCCACATCTGATCCACGTCGGTGGTCGATGTCGGCGTCAGGGACCGGACCGAATTTGCCGATCGTCCGTTTGATTGAGATCTCCCAACTCGTGACAGCGCTGACGAAGATCGCGTTCCCCTGATCCTCAATGGCCGCGGCGGCCTGCGGGCCAAGTGCGGAATGGCCACCCGCCCACCAGATGAGGGTGGATGTATCCATAAGCATTCTCACTCGGTGTCGCCATAAATCAGCGCCTCGAGCTCCGGCATCGGGGCATCGAAGTCATCCGCAATCCAGATCATCCCTCGCGCGAATCCGCCCTTGCGGCGGCGCGCGGGCTCGACATACGGGACGATCCTCGCCACTGGTGATCCGTTGTTCTCCACCACCACGTCGTCGCCGTCATTCGCCTGACGAACCAGACGCGAGAAGTTGGTCTTCGCCTCGTGCATTCCCACCGTGATGCGCATGCGGGTCTTCTCCTTCTCCAGTATGGACTAACCCTAGTCCATACGTATCTCCCGTACCCACCCGGTGCAGGCAGGACGCCCCGGGGTTACCGCTAACTTCACCCCCGTGAGCTCATCCCGACGAGACCGGCGCCCGCCGCCCAGGAATCGCCGGCGACGCAGACGCGGGCGGCGCGACAACCCGCTGGTAATGATCAGCCTCCTTATCGTCGTGGTGATCCTGACCGCGATCGCCTACTCAGGCGGAGACGAGTCCCCATCGCCGTCAACAGCCGAGCGCGCGGCGCCTCTGCAGGGCACCGCGAATGTGACCATCACCTCGGTGGGCGACGTGGTGATGGGCACGCCCGAATTCGGGTTGCCGCCAGCAGGCGGATCAACCCTCTTCAGTTCGGTGGCGCCGCTATTGAAGGGCGACGTGGTATTCGGCAATCTCGAAGAGGCTCTGGCGACCGGCCCGGGGTCGAAGTGCGGCGGCCCGAGCGGTGGCGGGTGCTATGCGTTCGCCAGCCCGCCCTCGTACGCCCGCAACCTCAAGGCTGCGGGCTTCACCGTGATGGGCATCGCCAACAACCACGCGCTCGACTGGGGCACGAGCGGGCAGCGCAGCACCGTGACCGCGCTCGATTCGCAGGGAATCCTCCACGCCGGACGGCCCGGCGAGATCGCCGTTCAGAAGCTCCCCGGCGGCGGATCGGTGGCCGTCACCTCGGTGGCGCCCTACTCGTGGTCGCAGAACGCCCTGAACATTCCCTCCACTGTCGCCCTTGTGCGAAAGGCCACGACGATGGCACCCATCGTGATGGTGAACATGCACGTGGGCGCCGAGGGTTCAGGCGCCACCCATGTGCCACGGGGCGGTGAGACCTTCCTTGGCGAGAACCGCGGTAACTCGCGTGCGCTTGCACGCGCCATGGTCGATGCCGGGGCCGATCTGGTGGTTGGCCAAGGCCCCCATGTGCTGCGCGGCATGGAGTTCCTCAAAGGGCGGCTCATCGCCTACAGCCTCGGAAACTTCTTGGGCTATAAGGTATTCTCGGTAAAGGGTGCGAGCGGCCAGAGCGGTGTGCTCGCGGTGCGCCTTGCCCTCGACGGTGCATTCATCGCCGCGCGCTTTTCCCCCACCACGCTCTCGGGTGACGGCGTGCCGTCACCCGGTGGATCGGGCATCTCGATTATCCAGTCGCTGTCGCAAGAGGATTTCGGCGCGACGGCAGCACGTATCTCATCGAGCGGTGACATCACTCCACCGCGCTGACCACACGAAAGGCACCCCATGTCCATGCCCACACGTATTGCAGCAGCACTTGCCCTCGCCGCCGTACCGGTCATCGTCCTCACCGGATGCTCATCCGGCAGCACGACCACCGTCACCGATACCGCCACGGTGACAGCTCCTGCTGCAGACACCACGACCGCCGCCGTGACCACCCCGACGGCCAGCACGGTCACCACGGCGAGCGCACCCACCCGATGCGCCAATGGCGATCTCGACGTGTTTCTGGGTCAAGGGCAGGCGGGAGCGGGATCGGCCGAGGTCGTCGTCGTCCTCACCAACAATGGCATGGGCCCGCCGTGCACGCTGGGCGGCTACCCCGGCATGGCGCTCTACGCCGCGAACGGCACCGAACTCGCTGGCACTGTCAAGCGGGGCGGTACCACGCTGTTCACCGACCCGGGGCCCAGCACACTGACGCTCGCACCCAATGGCTCGGTGTCGTACAGCGTGGGATTCACCAGTGCACAGAGCGATGGCTGCGAGAACACCGGCTATATGATGGTGACTCCCCCCAGCGCCACGCAGTCGATCAAGGTGACCACCACGGGGCAGAACACGATCACCGTGTGCGAGGGGCAGCCGATCACGGTGTCGGCGCTGGTGGAGGGCAGCGGCGGCGCGCCCCAGTAGAACCGGCTACCGCAGGGCGTCGTCGAGTGGACCACCCACCGGCGGCGTCCTGCCGCTCACGCCGGCGACCAGCACCGCTGGGCCGGCATCCGAGCGCCGAATCAGGTCATACATGGCCTTATCAAGATCTGCAGGGTCGTCAATGCGCGCCGTGCTGGCGCCAAAGCCATGGCAGATCTCCGCCACGTCGATCCTCGGAGAGTCCATCGTAAGCCCCGGCCAGCCGCCATCTGGAACGCCGGTGAGGCCTTCCATGCCTGCGCGCAGGATCTCGTAGCCGGAGTTGTCGCCAACCACGAGGGCGAGCCGTGAACCCTCTGACGCCGCTGTCCACAGCGCATGTACCCCGAACATGAGTGAGCCATCCCCCTGGATGCACACCACGCGACGGGATGGATCGGCAATGGAGGCACCCACCGCCGCCGGGAGTCCCCATCCCAGGGCACTCCCCCGGTGCCACAGACACGAACCCGGCTGGCGGGTACCGAGCGCCGTACGCAGATCGCGAGTTGAGGTGAGGCCCTCGTCCACAACCAGATCGTCGGCCTGCACCCCTGATGCGATGGCCTGCGACAGCCGGGCACCGGTGATCGAATCACCTGCGGCATCGACCCGCGCGATGTAGGCGTCCACTTCCGCACGACGTGCTCCGGCCACCCGCTGTGCCACGGCGCCGTCGCGGGAAGGGTTGGCGGGTACCCGCGCGCCAAGGGCCTCGAGCACCGCAAGCGGGTCAGCCACCATGCCTACCTCAGGTGCATAGGTGCGCCCCACGTCGCGGGGGTCGACATCGGCATGGATGAGCCGGACGCCATCGGGCAGCGCCGAACCCGGACTCCAGCCGAACAGCCGGAATACCGGCATGCCGATGGCGAGGACCACGTCGTATGGCTCGAGAGTGCCCCGGATGCCGGCGGCGAACCGCGGCACCGTGCCCGCCCACATGGGGTCATCGGTGGCCATGGGCACCATGGCGCCGAACGGCTCCCCCATCACGGGGGCACGGATTCGCGACGCAAATGCCGACAGCGCGTCGCAGGCCCCAGCGTGCGTGACGCCATCGCCCGCAAGGATGATGGGATTGATGGCACGGGCAAGCAGCGCGGCGGCGGCATCGAGCGCGGCGGGATCCGGCGCCGGCAGTGCACGGCCCGCGCCGGGCGGCACGGCGAGCGCGGAGCTTGGCCCCGCCTGCGATTCGAGAGGGATGCTCAGCACCGCCGGGCCCATTGGGGGCCCGAGAGCAGCCGCCACGGCGCGTGACAATGCATTCCCGAGATCCGCGGGTTCACGCACCTCCTCTGCGTAGGCTGCGATCGGGGTCGCCATGGCCACGATCTCGCCGCCCAGGAATGGTGCGCCGGGGAGCATCGACGACAACTGCTGACCCACGATCACCAGCAGAGGCACCCGCGACCGGGCGGCGTTGAGCACGCCCGACATTGCGTTGGCCATACCTGGCTGCACGTGCACCAGCGCCACGCCCAGCTGGCCCGTTGACTGCGCATAGCCATCGGCCATTCCCATGACCGTTGACTCGGTGAGCCCCAGAATGAATCTCGGCTGCCCGGGGGCGGTCAGCGCATCCATCAACGGCAGCTCGGTGCTGCCGGGATTGCCAAAGATCACAGTGACGCCCTGCTCGGACAGGGCCTGGAGCAGGGCGTCGGATCCGGTCATCGGCTTAGCGGCTGCTGCTGCCTCCCCCAAAGATCTGGAGGAAGAACAGGAACACGTTGAAGATGTCGAGGAAGATGCCAAGCGCGATCGGTACCGCGACGTTGCCGGTTGTGCTGCGCTTCAGGCGCTGGAAGTCGAAGGCCGTCCAGAAGGCGAAAATGACCAGACCGAGGATGGCCCAGATCATCTGACCACCCGGGATCTGGACAAAGATCATCACGATGCCGAACACGATGAGCCCGATAAGCGCCCAGAAGAAGAACCGCACGTAGGGTGCGAGATCGCGTCGGGTGGCGTAGCCCCAGGCACCGAAGCCGGCGATGAACAGCGCAGTCGCGCCAGCCGCCTGCCACAGCACCTGTGCACCGTTGGCCGCCACGTAGTAGTTGAGCGTGGGCCCCACCGCGAGGCCGAGCACGAGGCCGACGGCAAACAGCAGGCCCATGCCGAGGGCCCCGCTCTGCCTCTTGATGAATCCGCTCGCGAGGATCATTCCCAACGCCACGATCCAGAAAATGATGCCGATACCCGAGCTCAGATCCTTACCGATAAAGGCCCCGAGCGCGGTAAATGCGCAGGTGACACCAACCAGGAACATGACGCGCGAGAAAAGGATCTTCTGCGTGACTTTTTCGAGTTCCACTGCCTGGGCCTGCCCGGCGGCGGCCGCCCGGTCGTACCAGCCTGTCTCAGGGGTTTTCTCGGCCATGCGGCCTCTCCTATCCGTCGATCAGCGGTGCCATACTGAGGCCCGCGCCTTTGAGCTGCTCCCAGATGAGTTCCGCACGCTCCTCATCGCCCCGCCACACCGTGGCCTGCCCCTTCTTGTGAATGGTATTTGCGAACACCATCCCCTTGGCGTAGTCCACGTCGGGCACGAACTGCGACAGGATCGTCGCCACGCCCTCAAAGGTGTTGTGGCTGTCGTTCAACACGATCACCGTCAAGGGGCGGTCGAGCCCGGAACCCGGACCGTCGCCGGTCTCCGCCGGGGCTACGCACGGTGGCGTGAGGACATTTGAACCCACGGCAGGGATGATAGCCCGTGCGATACCGACACCGCATGCCCTCGGGCCAGGTTTTCATGGGCCGACCGCGTGCGGCGAGGTGGCATTCAGCGCGTCGACGGTCCATCATCCATTAACTCCGCCACTCAACCGATGACGGGAGGTTCGGGTGTCCGAACCTGGCTCCGTGACCGTGAGACAGGTGATTGATGCCGGATATGAAAACCGATGGGGCCTCGTGCAACACCGCCCGGCTCGAGATGTTCTCGGACTCCGTCATGGCCGTTGCCATCACGATGATGGTACTGCGTATTGATGTGCCGCAGACGAGCCCGGGCCAGTCGCTCGGTCAGGCGTTCATGCAGACCACGCTGCCCGCCATCATCTACTTCCTCGTCACATTCGCGGTGATCGTCATCTTCTGGATAAATCACCACGACCTGTTCATGCGCCTGCCCGAATTCATCCCAATTCGTGCCTTCTGGCTGAATATGGGCTTTCTGGCCATGATCTGCCTCGTGCCCTTTGGGTTGGAGTTCTTCAACACCCAGAGCGACTCGTACATCACCGTGTCGCTGTACGCCGGGCTCATGGCGCTGGCCGCCCTCTTCATCGGGGCCATCGCGTGGCAGGTCACGGGACGCTGGCCCGCCTGGACCATCATCAGCATCATCATGTTCCTGCTCGCAATTCCATTCGCCGCTCTGCTTGGTGGCTGGTGCCTTCTCGTCTGGGGGATCAACCATCCCGTCCAGCGCATGTGGAACGCCCGGCACCCGGACGCTGACGCGAACATCTAGGGGAACGCGGGGGCAGGGTCCTCGCGCTCGGCCTCAGCCCCCCTGCCGCGCTGGTGCAGTTCGGCGCTCATTTCACCACCGATAAGGATGGTGAGCCCGGTGAGATAGAGAAACACGAGGAAGATGACCACCACACCCAGGCTGCCGTAGACGCGGTTGTACGAGCCGAAGTTATCGACGTACAGGCGAAAGAGGTTGGCCACGATCAGCCACCCGGCCACTCCCACCACCGCGCCCGGCACCACCTCGCGCCACCGCACGCCATCCGCGTTGGGGGCGAACCGGTACAGCAGCACCAGGAACACCCAGAAGATGAGTGCCGCCGTCACAGCGACCAGTAGCTTGGCGGTGACCGTGCCCAGTCCAGATGCGTTCACCTGGTCGAACATCCACGTGATGACCATCGGGCCAAGCACCGCCATGATCGTGGTGAGGGCAAATACCACGGCGGTGATGGCGGCGAGCCCGAGCGCCCGAGCCTTTCCGTGCACCCACGGGCGGTGTGCCCGCCCGAGGGCATCATCGAGCCCATCGGTGATCGATCCGGTGACATTGCCGGCAAGCCACAGGCCGGCGATCAGTCCGATTGCCAGGAAGATGGCCGACTGGGAGGTGCTGGCCGATGCGGCCTGCAGAAGGCTGTTCAGGAAGTCGGCGACCTGGTCGGGAATGGTGCCCCGGGTGCGGTTGATCAGCTCGGTGTAGTCGGGTGGGCTGGCGATGAGCCCGAGCACCGATACCAGCACGAACATAAATGGGATGGATGCCAGAAAGGCCACGTAGGCGAACTGGCTGGCACGGGCCATCTGCCCATGACGGGTCACCCGTGCGGTCACGGCAACCGTAAGGGCCCACAGCGCCCCTAGGCCACTGGACACCCTGCCAGCCACCGACGGACCTACCGCGACTGCGACAGCAGCACAGCCAGGTCGGCGTACGACAGGCCGTCGGACTGCTCGGGGAGACCCAGATCGTGGTCGAGCGCGGCCGCCAGAGCCCGGGCGCGCGACAGAACCGCGTCATGCACGGGCTGCCCGGGGGCGGCATCGGCGATGCGCTTGGCCTCGTTGCGCAGCTGGTTCAGATCGGCTGCCGGTGAGTTGAACACCGGCTTCTCGGCCGGGGTCCATGTGGGTGCATCGGTGAGTGCTTCATTCTCGGTAGTCACGCGAAGTACCCTATCGTGCCCAGGGGGTCAGGCGTCATCCCTCGGGCTCGGTGCCGGACGGGGCGCGGCCAGCTCCATCAGGGCCGTCTGGCTCGCGAACGCCGCGATGCCCTCATCGGGGTGGCGCCGCGCCCATACCCCATCCGGTTGCAGCATCCATGCATTGGCGGTATCGGCAAGCATCAGGTCGATCAGTGCCACCATCTCCTCGGCCAGCACCGGGTCCTGTACGGGCGTGATGAGCTCGACCCGGTCATCGAGATTGCGTGCCATGAGGTCGGCCGACCCGATGAGCACACGGCGCTCATCACCACTGTCGAACGCCAAGATGCGCGAGTGCTCGAGGAAGCTCCCCACCACCGAGGTGACGTGGATGTTCTCACTCACCCCCGGGATTCCGGGCAGGAATCCACAGATACCGCGCACAAGCACCTCGATGGGCACACCGGCCTGTGACGCACGAAACAGCGCGCGGATGATGGGGCCATCGATAAACGAGTTGAGTTTGAGCCGGATATGACCGGGGTATCCGTCGGCCTGCCGGGCGGTCACATGGTCGATGGCCTCGATAATGCGGTCGCGCAGGTGCTCTGGGGCCACCAGCGTCGTGCGATACTCAGGCGCGTGCGAGAAGCCGGTGAGGTAGTTGAAGAGGTCGGCAACGTCATCCACCACTTCCTCGCGACAGGTGAAGAGCCCGATATCGGTGTAGAGACGCGCGGTGGTCGGGTGGTAGTTGCCCGTACCGATATGGACGTAACGGCGAAGACGGTTGCCCTCGCGGCGTACAACCAGACACAACTTCGCGTGAGTCTTGAGCCCGGGCAGGCCGTACACCACGTGCACACCCGCACGCTCCAGTGCCTTGGCCCAGCG